>JBAYGQ010000289.1:0-4444 GCA_041666585.1 Bacteroidota bacterium | reverse complement strand
ACGGGGAAGGGTCGGGGATGGGGTTACAATCAAACAGCATCAACAACAACAGAAAACTGCATTGAATCTGCTCTGCAGGGCAGGTTTGTGAGATAAATAATATTATTATTTGTAACTTTTCGTGAATATGTTGTGTTTCATATTTAGTTAAGGAGCAAAAAATAAATACTCGTTCTTAATATTAATTCTTTAAGTATTCAAGAAAAAATAAAAACAAGATGTAAAGAAATTTTATCAATAACACTATGAAAAGAGCAATAACAATAAAATTCATCTATACATTTTTGTTTTTACTACTACTAACCGGATGTGATTCTATCTTCAATTTCTATACTTATAAATGCATTTGTTGTAAAAGTAAATGCAGGTTTGGGAACGCCCTTGCAGATACATTAATTTCATTCAAAATTGATAATGTTGATTTTATTATAACCGACACAAGTAAAATATTAACATATAGATTATATGTTGAAAATTTATCTGATTATGAAATATATTTATCAGAAGCTGAGTTGTTGTTTTTTCATGCTTTTAAAATAAATGACCAAACGATTTATAACTCTATCTATGAAATCAATCGTAGATCAGAAAATACTGTAAACTGGAATATTAGACCTATAAATTATCATGGTGATTGGGGACCTACTTCTACTGATACCTTAAAAAAGAAAGGTAAACTACAATATAAAATTATTTTTAATGATTATTACTATAATAGATTTTTTAATACGTTTGATATAAAAGATCAGTTTAATCTTACTTATCTTTTTGAGGGCTACCTACATATAGAAAATTGTTATTACCGATTTGATGAAATGGGTAAATGTGTTCCAAAATTTTATATTAATAGTAATTTTGATGTTTATTCACTACCTGATGACCCTAGGGCAATCCTAAAACCTTTATCAAGTAACACTGTTCTATGGATACATAAGATTGATTCTACCAATACTTTGAAAAATCAGAGTATACAAAAGTAAAATATTAGAAATTTTGTAATCACCTAAACATTTTAATTACATTTTGTACTGAAGCGACAAGAACGTCAATTTCTTCTTTTGTGTTGTAGAATGATAAGGATGCTCGGGATGTTGCAGGAATGCCGAAACGGTGCATTACAGGCTCTGTGCAGTGGTGCCCCGTACGGATAGCAACTCCGTCCATATCCAGAAAAGTACCTACATCGTGGGGATGAATGCTTTCGAGAATGAAGGAAATTACACTCGATTTTTCCTTTGCGGTGCCAATAATTTTCAGTTCTTTTATTTCCGCAAGCCGCTCCGTGGCATACTTCAGCAGTTCAGCTTCATAATTTGCAATAGTGTCCAATCCGATACCGCTGATATAATCAAGTGCCGCACCCAAACCGATAGCACCTGCAATGTTGGGAGTTCCCGCTTCGAATTTATATGGAATTGTGTTGAATGTGGTTTTTTCGAAAGAAACAGATAGAATCATATCGCCGCCACCCTGATACGGAGGCATTTTTTCGAGAAACGCTTTTTTGCCGTACAGCACACCGATACCTGTAGGACCATAAATTTTGTGTCCCGAAAATGCAAAGAAATCACAATCCAGATTTTGCACATCAATTTTTGTATGATGAACAGACTGCGCCCCGTCAACAATTACGGGTATGTTGTGGCGGTGAGCTTTATCAATTATTTTTTTTATCGGGTTAATTGTACCGAGAGAGTTCGAGATATGCACAACAGAAACAAGTTTGGTTCTGCTGTTTATTAAACCATCGAATTCGGATAAAATCAGTTCAGCGTCATCCGTCATAGGAATAATGCGGAGTTTGGCTTTTTTCTCTTCGC
Source organism: Bacteroidota bacterium (assembly GCA_041666585.1). Classification (GTDB taxonomy): domain Bacteria; phylum Bacteroidota; class Ignavibacteria; order Kapaibacteriales; family UBA2268; genus JBAYGQ01. Next base: position 2,624 of record JBAYGQ010000289.1, on the reverse strand, counting down.
AGAGCATTTGCCATGGGACGATGTTAGAATGATGCTCCATAGCTGAAATGATTATTTCATCGCCTTCTCCGATGTTTGCTCTGCCATAGGTAGCGGCAACAAGATTCAGAGCTTCGGTAGTGCCACGGGTAAAAATTATTTCTTCAACAAATTTAGTATTAATAAATTTCTGGATTTTCTTTCTGACATTTTCGTATTGTGCAGTGGCTTCCATACTTAGCTGATGCACACCGCGGTGAATGTTGCTGTTATAATTTGTATAATAATTCACAAGTGTATCAATGACAATCTGAGGCTTTTGCGTGGTAGCGGCGTTATCTAAATATACTAAAGGTTTGTTCCGCACTTTTCTTTGCAGAATAGGGAAATCCTCTCGGATTTTATTTACATCGAAATTGTTTTTGTTTGTCTTGTTTTCCATTTGAACTTTCATTATATATTTTATAAGAAGATGCTGAAATAAATTCAGCATGACAATAAAAAAACTAATCGGGTATTTTTTCGAGAACATCACAAAAGTACAAATCATCAACAATCAGCCTTTGCACAATCTGTCTTTTAATTTCATCGCGAAGTTCCGAAATACCGATTTTTTCGAGTACCTCACCTGCAAAAGCATTGAGCAGTAAAGATTTTGCCATTGTTTCGCTTATACCCCGTGCCTGCAGGTAGAAAAGCGAATCTTTGTCAAGATAGCCGGAAGTCGCACCATGACTGCATTTAACGTCATCGGCATAAATTTCAAGTTCAGGTTTAGTGTTTATTTTGGCTGTATCGGTCAGCAAAATATTTTTGTTCGACTGATAGGAACTCGTTTTCTGGGCATCAGGTCTGACAATAATTTTTCCGTTGAAAACCGCATGGGCTTTGTCATCGAGAATACCTTTGTAGTTTTCGTGACTGATGCAATTAGGTTGTGCATGGTCAATTACCGTATGATTATCAACAAAATCATCTTTATCAAGATAATACAAACCGCTCAGACTTGTTTCGCAGGCAGAAGCATTCAGCAAAGTATTTAGATTATTGCGAATGTACTTCCCTTTCAGAGAAACGGTTGTGGCGTTCAGAGCCGACATTTTCTCCTGCTTAACCTGTGCATTACTTATATAATAAGATTTATCGCCGTTATTCTGAATTTTATAATAATCAACCTGCGACGAAAAACTGAGAATAATTTCATTTACGGAATTTGTGAAACTATAATTATCGCCGATTGCATAATTGGATTCTAATATTTTAAAATGGACGCATTCACCTGCTATAATCAGCTTTCTGGGAAAAGATACAATGTTTCCTTCACTAGAATCCGTAAGATTAATAATATGAACCGGTTTTTCGATAGAAGTTCCGTCAGGTACATTGATAAAGAGACCGTCCCGTGAAAATGCGGTATTCAGAGCAATGAATGCATCGTTTTCATACTTAGCAAGCTTTGTAAAATACTCGTTAAATTCATCGGAGTATCTATTAACCGCATCTGCAAAACTACCTATAAAAATACTTTTTTTCTTTGGCTGAATTTTGGAAAGCTCAGGCGAGAAATGCCCGTTAACCAGCACCACAACATGAGTATCAACCTGTTTCAAAACTAACTGATTAATTAATTCTTCGGATATATCATATTTCAAAGGCTTGGAAGGTAAGTTGAAATCATGTTTCTGCAAAAAAACAGGATTCGAAAAACGCCATGCTTCGTGCTTTTGATTTGGAAAATCCAACGAATCGAAAGCCTGAATTGCATTGTCAGAAACTTTATGCAAAAAAGGATTTCCGCTGTTCGATTCAATTCGGTTCTGCTTTTTCCAACTTTCAATTATACTATTTTTAAAATTTATTTCCATTTAGAATCCTTGTTTTAATTTCCGTCAACTTCTTTTTTAATCCAGTCATATCCTTTTTCTTCAAGCTCTAAAGCTAACTTTTTACTACCTGATTTTACAATTCTACCGTTGTAAAGTACATGCACGAAATCGGGAATAATGTAATCGAGCAGACGCTGATAATGCGTAATAACAACAAAAGCATTGTTGGCTTTGCTGAGGCGGTTCACACCGTTTGCAACAATTTTCAATGCGTCAATATCAAGTCCGGAGTCGGTCTCATCAAGTACTGCAAGTTTCGGTTCGAGCATAGCCATCTGAAAAATTTCATTACGTTTCTTCTCACCACCTGAGAAACCTTCGTTAACAGAGCGATTTAAAAAAGATTGATCCATTTCCACGAATTTAGCTTTCTCACGCATAAGCTGGAGAAAATCCATTGCATCGAGCGGCTCTTCTCCCCTGTGCTTACGCAATTCATTCAGAGCGGTTCTCATAAAGTTAGAATTCGATACACCCGGAATTTCGACGGGATACTGGAAGGCAAGGAAAATTCCTTCTCTTGCGCGAACTTCCGCCGGCATATCCAATAGATTTTTACCTTCATATAAAATAGAGCCTCCGACAACTTCGTAGTCCGTTCTCCCTGCTAATACATTAGCCAATGTACTTTTCCCTGAACCGTTCGGTCCCATAATGGCATGAGTTTCACCTGCATTTACCTCAAGATTGATACCTTTTAAGATTAAATTATCCTGTACTTTCACCTGCAGATTTTCAATTTTAAGCAATCCCATTTTT
>JBAYGQ010000288.1:0-4468 GCA_041666585.1 Bacteroidota bacterium | reverse complement strand
TTAAAATTTTTTTATACAAATCTCTCAGTCTGAAAAAGAATGTTTCAAATAAATTAGTTCATTCTTAATTTTAAAAAGAAAAAATAGTATTTTCAGTTTTATTTTTGAACAGGTTTCAAACTTACTAACCATGAGGCTAATGAATCTAATTCAGTATCAGTTCCGGGAAATCTAATAAGATGCAATTTGTTATTTAATTTTACTTCCTTTTTCAGAAACTGTTTGATGAAATCAGCTTTTACTTTGGTTCCAATATCGGACAAATCTGGTGCATTGCCTTTCTTGAGAAGCGTAATACCTTCAATTGTAATCGAATGGCATGTATTGCATTTTTTATTAAGGAAAACAGTTTTACTTGGATTAACGTTTTCCTGTGCTTCGGAAATAATCAAAAACACTGAGTAAAATACAACGCATGCAAGTAAAAAAAATACTTTAGACTTCATTCAAACACCCCTAATATAATAACAACGAATTATTAATAATCACAATACAAATCAAAAACAGAAGATGCTTCAGATACTGAAAATAGGAAACTGCCTAAAATAATAATTATTTTATTCAAAACTGTTAAAGTAGTATTTGAAACAGATGTATTTTTTAATTATCAGGTGCACCATTGTTTACCCATGCCTGAATTTGCAGAATATAACAACTTAGTTTTGAGCCTTTTTGTGATGCCATTTCTGCCATTGAACCATTAAGACTCTTAACTATTTTTCCATTTTGTGCCGCCGCTTTAATATCAGCATATGTTATAAGTGTTATACCGCCTAAAGTTACCGAACCACCATGACAACTGGCGCAATCAGCTTCTATATGCGGTTTTATATCTGTAGCAAAGCTTATATTTGTCAGGTTGCAATCACTTGGCGGAGGTGCTACAGGATTGGTTTCATCCTGTTCACCCCAGCATCCGTTTATAACTAACGTAATGACAACAAATATAAAAGTGACAGCAATTTTCAAAAATAATCTTCTAGTATTTATTATTATTTCCATTTTATTAACCTTAATAATTTTTTTTGAAAAAGTTTTATTTCTTCAATTTCACATCCTTTGTAAAAAGGAGCCGCAGGTGGTCTCACTATTTTAATAAAAAATATGTGCCTGAAAAGCCCACTGTGCCGCATGCCCGGGGATCCACTGTCTGTCATATATTCTGTATTCAGGCAAAAGATCAATAAACGGTAACGGGAAAATATGAGCACCGATTACATACTGATTTGAATGATAGTTCTTATCCTGAAACACTTCGTTTGTGTTACCCTGCTCGAAGCGGAAAAAAATATTCGCTGCTTCTAAGGGCTGGTATGTCAGTTCTACAAGAAAGTTATCAGTAGTTCTTGAATTTTGTTTTTTAGCATGAATATACTCGGTCATTAAGGCAAACTTTTCGAGCATACCGATGTGTAAAAATAATGAAGAAATTTCATAAAAATTACTGGAAAAATAAAAACCGTTTTTATTTAAATTTGTACCTGAATTTATGAAAAATGTTCCACCGAAAAAAGCGTTTATATTAAAAGGCAGAGTAGGAGCAATAAGTATGCGCCCCGCAATTGAAGGCACTCCCTGATCAACTACCGGAATAGTTCTTGCTTTTGATGTATCTGCTGTTACGTATGGAACATAAACGCGCATATCATTCGGATTAATAGTAGATGTAAGCGCACTCATATTTTTAGATTGAAAAGCACCGAGATTTACACTAAGCCAATCAAACGGGTCGTAATCCAATTGTGCTCCGAACTCTGCGTAATCATCAGGGATAACAGGATTACTTCTGGCACTTCCTGCAACCATTCTGATTAACAAAGTGTGGTCATCGTATTTAGTACCTATCGGAGGCTGGAAATAACCTACTCTCAAGCGTGGAAGATTTTCAGCTATTTTAAAATTTGCACTAAATGCGTAAGGCTGTTGTCCTATGTACCGCAAGTCTTTTTCAATTTCATAAGCAACATTGTACTGACCTTCAATAAAAAACCAGCTTGTCGGATTTATTGATAAATAAGGTGTTGTCTGCATAACCATATTTTTTCTTTCCGGTCCTGCAGGACCGCCGAATCTTGCAGATTGATAGCGAAAATCAACTCCGTAAGTTATCAATTCTCCAAATGCCTGATTTGTACTGAGTGCGTTGAAAAGCCCTCCCAAACCGATAGTAGAAGGTTGAATCAAGCTTATATCTTTTCTGCTCATCCAACCGGGATTATTCCTGGCTCCGCCACCCTGAGTATTTACGTGGCATGCCTGACATTTTGCTCCGAATCCCTGCAAAATCGAATACTGCGGTCTAGCATAAGCGAATCCGCTACAGAGCAAAATCAGTATTAATAATAATGCTAACTTTTTCATACTTGTTTTCATATTGATTTAACTAGTTTTTTTTAACAAATATATAAATTATTTTCGAAACGAAAAACTTTCATTTTGCTATTTAGTAAGAAGGCTTCGTCGCAAGCGAAGAAGCCTTCTTTTATAAACGAAAATCTAGAATAAGCGGTTTTTAAAAATGAAAACCACAAAAATAATTTTATTGATTTAAATATTCCAAACCGTTTTTAATCAAAGCCTGAACGTATTTTGGATTGTGAATTCCACGACTACGGTCTTTTGCAATATATAAATAGTTCAATACAACATCAACATCTTTAGGATTGGTAAATACTCTTGTTTTTCCACCCGGTGTTGCAAAATATTCACCCAAAACCTGGTAGGTTCCGTCAGATAATACTGCAGAAGTTGTATCAAGCATACCTTTATCAATAAGCAATCTTCTATATGTTGCTATATCTTTTGCATTTTGTGCCGCGTTAACTGCATTTTTAATAGTTGTTGCATCGTGGCAGGTTTGGCAGGATGTCATAACTGACAAATTCGCTGTCGGCATTAAAAATGTATGACCGCCTACTGCAGGATTTGCAGGGTCGCTACCCATGTGGCACGATACGCAACCTTTCGGTAAACTCGCATGAGGATTCGAAGTCGGATAAGCTGTTGAGCCGGTAATTTGTACGGGACCGTTCATTGTTACTACGTTAGCAACTACACCATAGTGCGGACCGAAACGGGAATAGGGAGAACCTGAACCGGAAGCTTTAACGGTATCGGGAACTGTACGAACATAAGAACGTGCCTGATGGCATTTGGCGCAAAGGTTACCCTTATTTTGGTCAATTGCTACACCTGTTTGGCGTAATGCGAAACCGGCTGTAATTCTTAATGTAAAGTCTGTCGTGTCGTAGTTTTTGTGAATTGTATGGCAGGCTCTGCAATCAATTTTAGATGTTGCATGTGTTACTGCGTCATCTTGACCTAATGCAGCGGCTTCTGCAAATCCGTCACCGGTATGGCAACCGCCACATTGAACTCTTCCTGCTTCCTCTTCGTAAATAATACCTTTATTATGTTGCGATAAATCGTATTGTGCAAATTTTAAATTTACAGAAGTTGCATTATCGCTATGGCAAACACCGCATGTAGCATTGCCATTCTGACCGTTTGTTCCGTTTGCTCCTGCAGGTCCTGCAGGTCCTTCGCAACTCATAAATAAACTGCTGATTCCAACCAGCGCCAAAGTACACATTAGAAGTGTTAATTTTTTCATATGTTCTCCACCAAAAAAATTGTAAAAAAATTAATTTATACTAATTAATAATATATAAATTTTAAATATCAATCCAACTTAGGGTTACAGAATCAGCTTATTAAACTTGTGTTCAAATCAGTTTGTAAATTAATTAATGTGTTTTAATTTGCAAATTAATAAATGCTAATAGTTTAGTAGTATCTAAAATTATTATTTACTTCATATATTTGAATATTTTAGGTGATAATTAAAATATATTAATTTAACAAGTGAAAACCATCTTTATTTTCAAGGATTTTACATTCACAAGTGATATTAGAATATTTGTATAATTTATAGCAAATTATCAAATTCATAAAAATGTAAAATGTTTTTTTATGCATTATGTATTCAATATGTTGCCAAAAAGGTTTGATTTTTCGGGGAGACGAAATTGAGCAAATACAAATTAGGGGAAATACAAAAACCCTTTGCAAAAAGTACTGCAAAGGGCTGTTTTTTTTGTGATCCCGATAGGATTCGAACACATTTATATTTTACAGCTACATACAAAGATGGGGGAAGAATATGGACAAGAAAAAGAAAATACTTCTTTTCAATTTTTTTACTTCTTCTCCACCGGTACATTATCTTCGTACTCCTTTGTGCGTAATTTTGGTAAACGTTCGAGGGCATCGCTTTTGCAACCTCTGTCTGTTGTGCCGATTCTTACTTCCCATGAACCGTCCTGCCTCGGCGTCCATACAAACTGCTCATAACGTACCTTGTAATCATACCTAATGCTTGTCAGCGCAGGATTAGCAACCACAAAGGACTGACACCTTTTTGTAAAAGTAATCACCTTCGGGTCGGTAAGGTCGGAAAGCTCGATTT
>JBAYGQ010000287.1:0-4474 GCA_041666585.1 Bacteroidota bacterium | reverse complement strand
GATTTCCTCTTCCTGCACCAGATGTGAGAAACTTACGTCCAAGCTCGTGAGTTTTATCCAAAATAACGACAGTCTTTTTAGGATAATGATGTTTTACTGAAAGCGCTGCCATCATACCCGCAGGACCACCACCAATAATGACTACGTCGTATATTTTTTCCATATATATTATGCTCCGTGAACTTTTTTGTAATATTCGATATCTATAGATGTAATAATTGAAAGTGGAGATGGCAAGCTATCAAACGAAAACCATCCAATTTCATCACATTTATCTGGCTCCATAATGGATGGCTTACCATCACCTGTTATTCTGCATAAGAAACACGTGGGCACCCAATGCTGATGCTCTTTAGGAATCAAATGATTTTGCGCAGGAAATTGTTCAGTGATTTCTATGTCAATTCCATATTCTTCTTTTGCTTCCCGTTTTGCAGCATCTTGCAACCTCTCTCCAAACTGAACTTTTCCTCCGGGAATTTCCCATGTTCCACACTCGTTCGTCGCCTTCCCGCTTCGCTTCGATAAAAAAATCTTCCCTTCATCATTGATAATGAACACGCCAACAGCTACACCAATATAATCTATTCCAACTTTCATATTATATAAACATACACTCTACGTATAACCACAAACCAAAATCATATAAATTGTACTATATACCAACCCTCCACACATTGGTCACGTTGTATAATACAAACAATTGTGAATATTGAATTAGAGGTACCAATGCCACACCTATCTGTTTACCACGCTGGTAAAATGATGCGCTTAGCGAAAGAAATTGGAATACAATCAAAAATAGATCCTGAGAATATTTTAGAATCACTCAGAACACATTCACCCGGAGACTTACATGCACTCCATACGGCTATTGTAAATACTCCGAGAAAAAATCCTCAATTTCCATTACAATCTGGAGGCATATATGGTCGACTCATCGCGTGCAAAAAAATTTCTCCAATTGAATTCTACAATCTACAAAACCACATAGGAAAACCTTTAGCCGATGGCGTCAAAATACTTGAATTTCATTACACCCCATTCATTACGTCCTCTAGACCACAATTTCGCACGCCAACACCAGGATTACGACGCACAGCGCGAGTATTATTGCCATTTGATATAGCTAGAAGCATGAATGCTACCCAAAAAATTATAAACACAGACAATACTTTATCTGACGCATATATATATGGTGCTACATCAACTCATTTTGCAAATTTTTTAGAACAATCTCTAGGATTTCATACATTTAGAAATGTAGCCTCATTAAAACGAATATTAGTCGGGTCAAATAGTGTTTGGATGTCGGCAAAAGAATTATTTAGCAAGGAATTTCAAAATAGACTCCAATATAACATAGGTGAATCTTCCCGCTACTTTAGCATGGCACCTGAAACACTAGAAAAAGAAAGTAGAATATTTGCTATTCTTCAGGGGATGAGACAAAAAATGAATATTAGCTATAATTAAAAATATAAATTTCAACGAAAAAGTACATTTATATCATAAAAAGGTTTATTTAATAATTAGTTCTTATTTCGTTAAAATAAATTTTTCTATTGCTACTGCCAGCCCATCATCATCCACACCTGGAGCTATCCAATCAGCTAGTTCTTTTAATTTTTCAGCGCCATTTCCCATGGCCACTTTAATTCCTGCCAACTCGAATAACGGCACGTCATTCCCACCATCCCCAACGACCATAACATGGGTATGATCCACGTTTAAGCGAGCAAGCAATGATTGAAGCGCATGCTTTTTGGTTGCTAATTCGTGAGTTATATGTACATCGTACATACCAAGAGTATGGGAATTCATTGCGTGTGCTATAAGTCCGCTTGTCTTTTTTACTATGTCGATAATCTCTTCTGATTCGGCGTGATTCACAGAGAATATACAAGTCAAACAAATGGGTCCTTTTGGGTGATAGTCACTCAATTTTACTTTTCCCCGAAGTGAATCGTCTTCCACATCATGAGCATGAAATGCTTTTAGCTTAAACACCACCTCTTCCAATAAGTGAATGTCCATTTCCTGCTTCCACACGTATTCATTTGTTTTACAGGAATACAACGACGAACCACCGTTTAAAATACACAAATCGTCAATTTTTAGCGCTTCAAGAATATCCTTTGCATAACTATACGGTCGACCTGTGGCAACTGATACATGACATATTTTTTTCGCTTTTCTAACTGCATCAATAACCACCTGAGATGGCATACCGTCGATACGCGATGGAATAGCCGTCCCATCTAGATCAAAAATAAGTGCTTGAATATTCATTTATATAAAATACAACAATAGTGTAAATTGTTAACACTACAATAGTAGTAACTGAATTATAGCGTAAACTCATTGATTTCCTAAACTCATAGTTCCATACTTACATACATGGAACCAGATATAAATCCACAATCAATACCGCCAACTGCTCCACAAGCTCCCATCCAACCACCTGTACCTGAAAAGAGCAGCTCTCCAATATTACTGCTTCTTATTCTTGCTCTCGTAGGTGTGACTTCTTATTTTGGCTATCAAAATTGGCAACTAAAACAACAAATTTCCAAGGTCCCGCCAACACCAACTCCTCTCATTGCCCCAACCACCATTCCCGATCCAACCGCCAATTGGAAAACATATACAAACGAAGAACTTAAGCTCACATTTAAACTTCCACAAGAATTAACAACACCTGGAGTATTTCTTCGAACTCAAACACCGACAGCAAAAGGTACGCAGATTTGCTGGGCACTAGATCAAAAACAAGGATTACAAATTGTTAAACAGGTATTTGCTGGTGGAGGTAGTTGTTATTTAAATAAATTTACCCTAGGTATAACCTCACCCGATCATGAGGCGGGGCGTATGGGAGGATTCGCAGACTATAAATCTTTTAATCCGCACGCTGATATTCCACCCGCGCTTATCACTCGAACAACCAACTCTCAAAATATAGAAATGATTATTATCAAAGGGGCAAATGGACCAAAAGAAGATCCAATGACTAAATCAGGATTTCCAATAAATGGAACGCCCGGCGAAGAAAATATTGGGGCGTTAATAAAAAACAATAATTTAAATTATCCTGTAATTTCGGTCCAGATGACACTCACTGACCAATTGACAGACACAGTATTTAATCAAATCCTTTCCACGTTTCAATTTATCAATTCAAAATCGGAAATTCCTAGTAGTATTAATAAAATATTTATGGCGGTGAACCAAGCTTTTGGGCGAAATATTGTTCCAACAAAAGAAAATCAATTTTATTCACTAAAAGGCTTTGTAAGCCAGGAATCCTGGAAGTTAGACGTATCGAGTCTTCTCACAGATAAATCACAATTTACCATTTTATTCAACACACTTGAGAAAAATTTAAAACAGGATATAAATAGCGCCGCTGACGGAATAGGACAAAACGTACAAGGATATGAGAATGACCAAATTTATTGTTTTCTATTGAGAGGTTTCAATGCATCCGACTATATCAGTTGTGTAGAAAAATAATTAATCCAGCTAACTATCTAAGTTCTAATCCCGCTTCCCCTCAAAATACTATCTAGTAATATCATACTTCTTTAAAAACGCTCTCCCTGAATCGGATTTAAGATATTTTTCGAAATGAAAAGGTGTGTATCTGTTAGAAAAAGCAAAGTAAGAAATAAATTTTATGGGTAGTCTATCTTTTATAGCGGGAGTTTCCTTTTTAATGACGATCAATTCTATCTCGTAGGCTTTGTGTACAACCTGTGTACGGTTTTCCATCAGCACATAAAAGTATATAGATATAATAGAAGCGGACTGCGTCCGCCGAATGTCGCCTATTGGTATCAATTCCATCTTTAAACATAGGCAAACTATATGGCAAAAGTCGCCGTCGCTAAAGCTATGGCGACCGAAGGCGGAGGAGACAGGACTCGAACCTGCGAGGGATTGCTCCCGTACGCTTTCCAAGCGTATGCCGTAGCCACTGGGCCACTCCTCCAAGAATATATGGATTATAGCATTTTTAGAGCGTGTTCTGGTGCTATAATATGCGCATGTCAATCCAAACAAAGGCGCTCATTGCTATCGCAATCGCTGCTGCTCTATGGGGAAGCGCAGGCGCAACATCAAAAACTCTATTTATAGAGTCATCACCATTTGTGGCAGCGAGCCATAGATTCCTTCTTGCTTCATTTATAATTCTCCCATTTTTTCTTCGAGCAAAAAAGCAAAAAGGATATCTAATAAAACTTCTTCCTCTCGGACTCTTTAACACAGGAAATGTTCTATTTTATTACCTGGGGCTCTCCCATACCACTGCAAATACAGCGAGCATTATTGGTACAGCCGCTCCGTTGACAACAATGTTGCTCTCATGGTTTCTTATCAAGGAAAGAATCGGAAAAGAAAAAATTATAGGAATACTCGTTGGCCTCATGGGTGCATTGTTTATCGTTCTTCTTCCGATGATAGAAAAGGG
>JBAYGQ010000286.1:0-4482 GCA_041666585.1 Bacteroidota bacterium | reverse complement strand
AGATTCAGCAACGTCTTTACCTGATGTTCGCAATGAAGTTATTAAGATTAATCTTCGTGACTCGGTTGACCAAACTTACACCGGAAATGACAGAACCTCAAGAATTGCCCTTATTATAAATATATGGAATATTTACAAACATTTTTCGCTTTTCGATGACCCAAAGTTTTCCTGGGATATGCTTCTCGAAACGTATCTCCAAAAAGCTGCTCTAGCTAAAGATAAAACAGAATTTTTATCGGTTCTCCAAAAATTTGTTGTCGAAACTAATGATGAACAGTCCCGAGTGTGGATGCTCGAAGATACGACGGAATACTCGATTCCGCTTTTCTGGAAGTTTATAGATAATAAGCTAGTCGTAACACAATTAGTTGATACTACTTTAAATATCGGTAAAGGCGATATACTTCTTTCTATCAACAATGAATCTGTACAGGATCTTATATACGAGAAAGCAAAGATTTATTGCGGTGTTTCAGAATCCCTGAAAATCCTTAAGGCAGTTACTTCTTTCAGAATCGGTCCTAAAAATACTACTGTTGTTTTGAAAATCAAAAAAGCAGACGGGAAAACTTTAGATATTACTTTAAACCGCTCCGTTCCGATTACTGAGATGTACGAGAAAAAATATTCTCCCTTTTTCGAAATTCAAAAAGGGATTTTCTATCTTGACCTGACTAATTTTGATGATAAATTAATGCGGGAAGCAATTAAAGTATATGAAAAAGCAGACGCCATAATCTACGATGCCCGGGGTATGACAGCAGTCGGTGACTTCTTCCTTGGTATGTTCGCTTCTGCTTATATGAAATCTGTCGAAATGCGTATTCCTGTTTTTACTAAACCTGACCATAAGCAAATTTCGTATAGAACAATACCTAAAGTAATATCTCCGAAAAATCCTTTTCTAAAATCCAAAATTGTATTTCTTACTGACGGTCGAACTGCGGGGCTAGCTGAAGGATTAGTCGCAATAACTCAGAATTACAAACTCGGAGAAATTATCGGCTCACCGACTTCCGGAATGTTAACTGATGTTCTTGGAGCGAATATCCCCGGTGAATATCGTTTTACTCTGTCTGCAGTATTTGGGATTCTGCCTAACGGAGACATTGCAAACAGAAAAGTAATTAATCCGACAATTCCTGCCCCTTATACCATAAAAGGTGTAATTGAAGGAAAGGATGAGCCTCTGGAAAAAGCTATCGAATTTCTGACGAAATAAATAATTATGTCAATTTATACATTAGAAACCAAACAGAAAATTCCTGCAAATATAGAGCAGGTCTGGGATTTTATTTCCTCTCCGCAAAATCTTAAATACATTACACCCGAACAAATGGGATTCGACATTATCAGTAAAAACTTACCTGAAAAAATGTATCCGGGTATGTTTATCAGCTATTATGTAAAACCTATTCTCGGTATAAAATTGCTATGGGTTTCTGAAATAACTCAATTGAACGAACTCGAATATTTTGTTGATGAACAACGTATCGGACCTTACAAACTCTGGCATCATCTGCACCGTTTGACAATCATAGAAGGTGGTGTTTTAATGGAAGACCTTATCAACTATAAGCCGCCCTTCGGTTTTCTGGGCTCAATTGCAAACACAATAATCATTCGAAAAAAGCTAAAGGGTATTTTCGATTACAGAAAAATAAAAATCGAAGAAAAATTCGGAAAATTTTAGTTTTTTATATAAATCTAACTGAACAAATTTTCTGTTTTGGATGATTCTAATCTGAACTTTACAGGTCTGGATTTCAGGCATTGAATTCCGTCAATATCTTTAATTAAATTAGTAAGTTTAGAAATCGCTAAATCTAATCCTAACTTTTCTTTAATCTCCTTTGAGGACATTTCACCTTTTTCAAGCAAGATTTTTATTTTTCCGGTTAATTCATCTTTATCAATCTGCGGATTGTTTTGTGCTGAGGTACCTACGGATAATCCTTCAACCGGCTTTCCGTCAAAATCAACTGGTATAGCACCTTTTTCTATTAATAGCAAATTTGAATTGTTTTCACCTGCTTCGGGATACCTTACAAATATCTTTCTTCCTCTCCTGAGTCCGTCCGAAACACCTGCCCATGTTCCTCCTTTGTCAGCAGACTGTGCTACATATATCTCGTCAGCCAAGCCGTATATTATCGGGTTTCTCGCCATTGCAAGTTGAGCACTCCATGGTGCTTTCGGGAAAAATGTACTCAGAACGAGAACATCTCCTCTGACAATTTCCTGATAATATTTTTTAAATCCCCAGTCAAAAGTCATTATCCCGTTCGGCAAAACAATTATACTTTGCCCGATGTATTTTATTGATGAATCAAGAGCCTGCTTGTCAACTCCTTTTGCAAAACCGCTAACAACTACTCTGAATTGACTTGCCGCCAGCTTTGCAATATTATCTGTAAACTGAAGAGATATTTCGCTCGCATCCCTTGAGCCGATGATGGCTATTGACTTTTCTTTCAGAATCTGTTTGTTACCTTTTATATAAAGTACAGGGGGAGAAGACTTCAGCTTAAGATTGTTTTTAAGTATTTCGGAATAATGCGGAGAATTTATAGTGATTATCTCATATCCCTGTGCCACCAAATCTTCGACAACAAACGCTAACTGAGGCAACTGCTCTTTTACTGACGAAATATCATCGCACTCTTTTTCGGATAATTCATATTTATTTATCAATTCAGATTTATCTAAAGCGAAAAATTCTTCAAGTGAAGACTTGTTATTATGCAAAACTTTAACGATCAGATTATTAACGTTTTCTGTTCTCCAGCCTCTTAGTTGAGTTAATGCCAACCAATAGTTCAGTTCGTTTTCTATCATTATAACTTTAATCCTCCAACAGTTTTTGCGATTACAACCGGCGCAATCAAAGCCGCACCGAGTTGTGTAAAGTACTTACCTAATTCCCTGATTGTTACACCCGAATCATATATGTCGTCGAACAACAGTATATATTTTCCGTTTATTTCTGATTCATTAACATACTGAAAAATTCCTTTTATGTTCTCATTTTTCAAAGCAGAATTCTGAAATATTTTCTGCGGCTGATTTTTCTTTTTCTTCATCAGATTGTGCGAGACAGATATATTTAAAGCCTTTCCCATCTTAATTGCAAAATTTTTCACTAAATCTCCCGACTCGGTGGGAGGTACGTATATCAAATAATCGAATTTCATATCTTTAAAATGTTTCCTGACAGCATTTACAGTAAGATTGAGCAGGATGTCCGGGAAGTCGCCTCCCTTCTCATATTTACATTTATGAATCAGAGAACCCGCTTTTGAACTGCCATAAAACGAAGCCGCTACTCCGTTAATCAAACGGCTCGTTTTTGTTACTACATCTAATATAGGGAAGTCGCTAAGACTAAAATTTTCTACTCTTTTCAGCCATTCAAAATCATCCGGAACCGATTTAATATTATTTGTATCATTATCACATTTATTGCATTTTTCTTTGCTCGGGTCACCGAGAAATTCGGTTAAAAATCTCATTCTGCATTCAGTTGTATAAACATATTCAATCATTTTGTAAAAATTCGATAATTTCTTTTCTCTCAGCTCACTGAATTTTCGATAATCGAATTTAGGTGCATTGAATTTATACTCGAATTTTTTGCTTCTGTTTACATTGATTTCGTTGATAATGCCTTGCTCCGCCAGATCCGCTCTTATTACGCTCAGTTCTGTGCGTTTAAGGTTGGTCTCTTTCAGTAGTTCGGTTTCAGTATAACTTGCTTTGCTCAAAATTTCAATTACAGATTTATATTTAGTTATAGGCGGCTTCGATGAATCAATAAAAGACATCGGGAGTTCATTATCAGCATTAGGATTGTAAAACAAAATGATGAAAGTATTCTTTCCGTCTCGTCCTGCTCTGCCGATTTCCTGATAATAGTGAATCGGTGATTCGGTAATTTGTGTATGTATAATAAATCTGATGTCCGGCTTATCAATCCCCATTCCAAGCGCATTTGTAGAGACTACACATTTCCATCTGTTTTCGATTAAACCTTTTTCAATTTCCATTCTCTCTTCAGCCTGAACATCCGAATTATAAAATGTGGCTGATATATCCAATGAATTTAGCCAGTGAGCATAAATCTCTGTATTTGCTTTTGTGCCGGTATAGATTATTCCGCTTCCTTTAATTTTGTTCAGATTCTGTCCTAACCAAATCATTTTTTCTTCTTCTTTTTCTACCTTGATTACGAAAAGACGTAGGTTGTCTCTCAGCAGACTGCCTCTGTACGAACTGATATTCTTTCCGATTTGTGTAACAATATCTTTTTCAACTTCTTTCGTAGCTGTTGCAGTTGTGGCTAAGACAGGGAAGTTAATTGGTAACAGATTCACTAAATTAATTATTCTCTTATAAGAAGGTCGGAAATCGTGTCCCCATGTAGATATGCAGTGTGCCTCGTCAACAACAACCATTGATAATTTCAACTGCCTTGCGTTT
>JBAYGQ010000285.1:0-4488 GCA_041666585.1 Bacteroidota bacterium | reverse complement strand
TCAAGGTTTATATAAAAATCTTTATCCTGATAATAACCAATATCTTTCATTCTGAAATAATCATAGCTATATAATTTTGAACTTAACAAATCATAAATTTTAATTAAATCCTGAAACTCAATTTTCACTCTATTGACATTAGTTCTTGTCAATTTATTCTCCTTATTATAAACAGTAAAAAATTGTTTACCTATAAATTCGTTTATAATCTGGTCATACTCAATTTCATACCATTCGAAATCAAATGATTTTTTATATGTGAAATTAGGTGATTTCTCATCATAAGATTTGAGTATTGAATCTCCAACTCTTTTTTCTTCAGATATATTTTTAGCTTTTTGAAAAGAACTGTCTGAAATTGAGTAATCGCTTATTAAAGATGTTGGTGATTTAAAATTAGTAACGAATTGTTGTTTATTTTTTGAATTCTGAGTATTTTTATTTTTTGCACCGGTTTGTACCGTTTGATTTGAAAACACCAATAATGCGATTGATGCTCCGGCGAGTATTGACCCGACAGCAATCATTTTTTTACCCCATTTTTTATTAAATAAATTCTTGAATTTATCTTGAAGCTCTGATGATTTGCTGTTCTCAATCCGGCTCCGGAGTTCATCGGAAGAAAACGGCAAATTAGTAGCAGTTAGTTTTTTTGCTTTATCTGTTAAGTTTTTTATATCTTTTTTCATGAGTTATCCTCATTTATTAATTTATCAAGATATTTTCTGCCTCTGTAAAGTCGGATTTTTACGTTAGTGATATTGGTATTTTGAATATCAGCAATTTCCTTTCTGCTGAAACCGAATATTTCTAAAAGTATAATAGCTTCTTTTTGCTTTTCAGGTAATCTGTCAAGAAGCTTATATAAAATATTAATATCTGTTGCATCTTCGGGTGAAATGTAGTTGCCTTTGAAATCCTCAAGTTCAAAATTTTCTTTAAAATCTATTTTAGATTTCTTTTTATTTTCCGCTGAATTAATCCTGCTTGCAATAGTGAATAAATAGCTTAGAAATGCCTGCTCATTCTTTAATGTTTCAAATTTTTCATAAGCAATCAAGACAGTTTCAGAGAGGATATCTTTCGCAGTTTCCCTGTTACGTGTTATGGATAGAATGAATTTCCACAAATTGCCGTAAAGCGGATAGAACAACTCCATGAATTTATCCTGTTTATTCAACATTTTCTTTCGGTTTCTTTCATTTGTCTTCAAATAGTAAGTGAAAATTATAAACAAAAAGGATACAAGAAAAGAAAATATTTTTTTATTAAATGGTTTTTCAGTTAGGGATACAAAGAAAATTGCCGCCGAATTTAAAGCAGAAAAACAAACTACTTTAGATGACTTGAAGAATAAATTCAAATAGATACCGAAGAAATCATATTTTTTTAATTCATTCCTCTGTTTGAATATACTTTTAAATAAGCGAAGTATCTCATATATTTGTTAATTATAAAATGTGCAAACATCTCTATGTTATCATTTTTAATTGTTTTTATTTGTAGCTATCTTTTGGGATGTATCTCAACAGGATATTATTTAGTTAAACTAAAAAAAAGAGTTAACATTAGAGAAATTGGCAGCGGAAGTACAGGTGCAACTAATGTTGGTCGTGTACTCGGAAAAAAAGGTTATTTTTTTACTTTTTTGATAGATTTTGCAAAGGGTATAAGTGTTATTCTTCTTTGCAATTATTTAAATTTTTCTGAAACCTTTACTTTACTATGTGGAATGGCTTTATTATGCGGGCACGTTTGGCCCATACAATTAGGATTTCACGGTGGTAAAGGTATTTCAGTAATGGTTGGTTTCTTTATTATCTGGAACTTTACTTTTCTGATTATTTCGGCGCTTGTAGGATTGATAGTATTTTTATTTATCAGAAAGTTTACAATTTCCGGTCTGATTGGAATTCTTGTGATTCCGGTTTATTGTGTAGTAGCTCAATGGAATGTTCAGGTAATTTGTCTTTTGTATCTGATAATCGGAATAATTTTCTTTGCTCATAGAGATAATATAAAAGAATATATAAATTTAAATTTCAAAATAAAATGATTAAACAAAAATTTCAGGTAAAAATAGCAGACCAGCCTTGGGAACTCGAAGAAGTTTGCAGACTTAACCATCAAACATTTTCAGAAGAAATTGAACAGCACGAAAAAACATCGGACGGGCTATTAATAGATAAATTCCATTCAGAAAATCAATATTTCATTTGTCTTGACGGGCAGGAAATTGCTGGAATGTTGGCAATCAGAAACACAAGACCGTTTTCTCTCGATTATAAATTAGATAATTTAGACAGTTACTTACCGCCCTATAATTCATTGTACGAAATCAGGCTACTTACAGTAAAACCTAATTATAGAAATTCAATAGTTTTATTTAATCTCTTCAAAAGCGTAAGCAGTCATTTGATTAAAGAAGGTTGCGATATTGCTTTGATTTCGGGATTTGTAGGTCAGCAAAGACTTTACAGAAGTATCGGATGTGTCCCGTTTGGACCGCTTGTCGGTGATACGGTTAAGTTCCAGCCTATGTATCTTTCACCCGATTACTTCCTAAAAGCCCGCCACAGAACTCTGGCTTTAAGGAGTCAGCAAAAGAGAATAAATGCTCTGCCGGGACCTGTAGAAATCAAGGATGTTGTTTCCGATGCTTTTAAAAATAAACCCTATTCTCATCGTAGTGATGAGTTTATTCAAAATTATCAGGATATCTGCAGAACTTTGTGCAGTCTTGTCAATACTCAGAATGTTCAGATATTTACCGGTTCCGCTACTCTAGCCAATGAAATAATGATTGCTCACTTCTCAGCCTTAAACTTAAAGGGATTGATGGTAAGTAACGGAGAATTTGGCGATAGAATTACTCATCAGGCTCAGTGCCAGAAATTAAATTATACTGAATACAAAGTTCCTATGGGCTGTGAATTAAGTATTGATAAAATTAAGGAAATTCTCGTTAACGATGCTGACATAAAATGGCTTACAATGGTTCATTGCGAAACTTCTCTGGGAGTTATTAATGATTTGGAACAAATAGTAAACATTTGCAACAAACGGGATATTAAGGTAATTGTAGATTGTGTCAGTTCAATCGGAATCATCCCGTTGGATTTAAATAGTGTTTATATGGCTTCCGCAAGCAGTGGGAAGGCATTAGGCTCTTATGCGGGATTATCTATGATTTTCTATAATAATTTGCAGGAAGTGCCTGCATACAGCATTCCGGTATATTTGGATATTTGGCACTATATAAATAAAAACGGAGTTCCGTTTACTTTAAATTCTAATGCTCTTAATGCTCTGGGTGCCGCAGTAGAAGTTATTGACGTGGAATCAAGGTTCACCGATATAAAAAGAAGGTCTGACTGGTTAAAAAAACAGTTAGTTCAGATAGGTTTTAATATTATTCCGGATATTAAGTCGCTTCATCCCGCAATTATTACAATTCAACTTCCTGAAACCACATGTTCGGCTACATTTGGCAAGTTATTGGAAAAGCAAGGTGTACTTATCAACTACAATAGCGAATACTTGATTAAGCAAAACACTGTCCAGATATGCCTTTTTTCTGATTTAAGCGACGAAGACACAGAATATTTTTTCGATTTATTGAATAGCACAAAAAATCAGATTGAAAATAATTAGCCGATTTTGGAACAGCGACGCAAAGAAAATAGCCGCCGACTTTAAAGCAGAAAAACAAACCACATTAGATGATTTGAAGAATAAGTTTAGATAAGAGGAAAAGTTTATATTTTTATAAATTTATAAAATTTTCCTCCTGATTTTAAAAAGTACATACCCGGAGATAAATTTCCGATATATATTGTATTTTCATTATTTGATTCTATTACTTTTATTCCCAGAACATTGTAAATTTCGAATTGTTGATTCTCAGATTTAATCCATAAATAATCTATTGCAGGATTTGGATAAAGCTGAAATGTACTTGCAGGATTCTCAATTACGCTAATCGGAATTTCTCTGAAGTCGATGAAATCTGTTACAATGAGGTAGGTCTCAACAGTAGTTGTAGAATCACCTTCAACAAATCCCTTGAATAACATTTTATACATACCAAGCTTAGTATTAATTGGCACATTTATAGAATAATTAGCAGAATCCGCACCGCTGTAATCAAGAGTATCAGTTGTATTTTTGAAATAATTGTTAACTAAAACTTTACCCGCTACAAAATTTCTTGTACTATCATTAAGTATCTTGATATAGTTGTTATAAACTGACCCAGGCAAGCAAAAAGGTTTTGAATACTGGTAATTAAAATATAAAGAAAAATTGTTTTTATTTATAGGAGCTGGTCGGCAAGGGATATATGAAATTTCACTATTAATAAAATTTTCTTTAGCCGCATAATATCCTATATTATACAAATTCCCAAACAAAGTAGATTGGCTTTGAGGATATTTATAGTTTAAAATACCGTTTTGGTTGGTTAACAATGTGTCATAGACTTGCTTT
>JBAYGQ010000284.1:0-4496 GCA_041666585.1 Bacteroidota bacterium | reverse complement strand
AAATTAATTTTATTTTAAAAAATTGAATACCAAAAAATATTTTCTTAGTTTAATATATTCTAATCAAACAAATGCGGAGATTTAATGATAATTGATAATTTATCCGGGTCAAATAAATATTGGAAACTCCATCCATTATTTGAGACTGCGTTTCAATACCTTACAAAGCAGGATTTAGTCTCATTAAAGACCGGCAGGTACAGTATAAAAGGAGAAGATATTTTTGCAATTATTGCACATGAAAGCTCTGAAACTCCTGCGGACGGACTACTCGAAATCCATCGTAAATACATTGATATTCAATTTACTTTTGATAATTCTTTTGACATTGGCTGGAAGCCTGTTTCTGATTGCAGAACTGCTGATACTCCCTACAATGAAGAAAAGGATAAACAGCTATTTAAGGATATTCCTGATTTTGTCTTTGCACTAAACAAGGGAAATTTTGCAGTGATGTTTCCTGAAGACGCCCATTGCGCCTTAGCTCCCAAGGATTACGTGAAAAAAGTTATTATAAAAGTAAAAGTTTAATTTCCAAAAATAAGTAGAACGGAATAAAAATGGAACTATCTGAAAACCGCATTATTAAAAGCATTATATTCGTTTGCTTTTTCTTTTCAATTATAAGTACTAATTCAAAAGCTGAGCTGAAATATCAGGTTTTCCTTCAGCAGGCTGTACCTATGCGGGATGGCGTCAAGCTGTCTGCGGATTTATTCCTGCAGAATAAGTCATTACAAAAAAGCCCCGCTCTGTTTGTGATGACTCCCTATACAAGCGACCGTGTATTCAACGATGCTGTATATTTTGCAGAAAACGGCTACAACGTAGTTGTTGTGGACTGCAGAGGCAGAGGTAATTCCGAAGGCAGGTTTGTTCCGTTCGAAAACGAAGGTAAAGACGGTTTCGATGTATGCAAATGGATTGAACAGCAAACATGGAGCAATGGAAAAATCGGTATGTTCGGAGGTTCTTATCTGGGAATGATTCAGTGGCTCGTTTTGAAAGAAAAGCCTCCCGCATTAAAGTCAGTTGTACCGACTGCCTGCGTAGGACCCGGAATTGATTTCCCGAAACAGAACAATATTTTTTATTCTTACAATGTTCAGTGGCTCGCTTTTGTTTACGGCAAGGCAAGCAACACAAATACTTTTACAAATTCAAAATACTGGGATGAGATTTATTCTCTGCATTTTATACAGCACATACCTTATAATCTCGGTGATGTGATTGCAGGTATTAAGAGCGAGAATTATCAGAACTGGCTTAAGCACCCGGACTTTGACGATTATTATAAAAAGATTCTTCCGAATCAGAATGACTATGCTAATATCGAAATTCCCGTTCTGACTATCACCGGACACTTCGACGACGACCAGCCGGGCACAATGAATTATTATAAAAGTTTTATGAAATACGGAAATAAAAAAGCAAAAGGCCAAAGCTATATTATTATAGGTCCATGGGACCACGGCGGAACACGCCGTCCCTCAAACAAAATGGGAAATCTGACATTCGGCGAAAATGCAATTATTGATATGAATAAAATTCATCTCGAATGGTTTAACCGGACATTGAACAACAGCTCCAAACCTGAGTTCCTGAAGGACAATGCTGCTGTTTACGAAACGGGAACAAATGAATGGAAGTATGCTCCTTCGCTTGAGGCATTTACGAATTCATCGCTCAAATTTTATCTGGGCGGGAGGGTTCAGCCCGGGGATACAGCAAATGCGGGAGTTCTGTCAATGGATGCTCCGCAGTCGGAAGAACCTGATATGTTCCGATATTTCCCGCTTGATACAAATAATTCTTATCGGCGCTTCAGAAGCCACGGAACAGATTTCGGATGGCGGGAGGAGTCTGATGCTTTCTTTCAGGATAAGTTGATTTATCATTCCGCTCCTTTGGAAAAAGATATTAGATATACAGGTTTTCTGAAATTCAGTGCTTATTTTTCTATGGATGTGCCTGATACTGATTTCGAAGGAATTATGTATGCAATAGAGCCTGACGGAACCTGCGTTTATCTTAGTTCTACCGTTATGCGTGCAAAATACAGAAATTCACTCGAAAAGGCTGAGCTATGCAGAAAGGATGAAATCTATAAATTGGAAATGAATACTTTTCACTTTACTTCAAGAATGATTAAAAAAGGGAGCAGATTCAGATTTGTATTCGGTAGCCTGAATTCTCCTTATTATCAGAAGAATTATAATTCGGGCAAAGACCCCTCATTTGAAACGGCAAGGGATGCGAAAGATGCGGCAATTAAAATTTATCATGATTCAAAACATCAGTCGTTTATTGAAATACCGGTTGCAGAAGAATAATTCTGAATGCTGAATGCTGAATGCTGAATTGAAGAAATTAAGACCTCTTGATTCCCCCTTATCAAAGGGGGTTAGGGGGTTGTCAGTTTAGTGAATAGTGAATAGTGAAAAATGAAAAATGAAATTTGAAAAATGAAATTTGAAATTTGCTCTTACCCCATTTTTCAAAGGGGGCAGGGGTTGTTGGCTTTTTGAATTTCGAATATTGAACATTGAATATTGAATTTCGAAGTGAAGAAAAACAAATGGAAAGAGAAAACCGAAAATAATAAACCTCTTACTTACCCCCTTTTTCAAAGGGGGCAGGGGGTTTCTCTTAAACTTTGCGAAACTCAATCCTGACTTAGCGTACTTTGCGGTTAAGTCTTTTTAAGAGCTTAAGTGCAGAGAAACGCAGAGAGGAAACAGTGAAATTATTATGAAAAAAACATTTACCATATTATCATCAATACTTGCTTTACTGCTGATTGCTACTGTCTGCCCTGCACAAACAGGTGTTTGGCAAGAACTGAAGCCACAGAATTCACCACCTGCAAGACATTCTTTTGGAATGGCTGAAATAGGAGAAGGAAAAGCAATTATTTTTGGAGGAGACAATGGACATAATGTCCTCGACGAAACTTGGATTTATGATATAAATGAGAATACATGGACAGAAATAAAATGTGATAAACATCCTGCGGCAAGATCTGACCTTATGATGTCGAGAATAACAAAAAATAAAGTTCTTTTATATGGTGGGTGGATTGATGGGTCTCATTATTTTAGTGATACCTGGATATTTGATTTAGAAACACTCACATGGACAGAATTTACTTTTAATACATTGCCCCTTATTAGTGTTGAGGGTCGAAGAAACACCGGCTTTGCCCAACTTTCAGATAATAAGGTAATCCTATTCGGAGGTGAAACAGTAGGTGCTAATTATGCAAATGATATTTGGGTATTCGATTTAAATGATACCAGTTGGTCGTATGTCAATACTGATATTAACTCAAGACCAATTAAATGCTCAAACCTATTAATGGCTCAAATTGACACAGGAAAAGTATTGATTTACGGAGGATGGCACTACGATATATTAGATCAAACCTGGCTTTTTGATTATAATTTAAAAAAATGGATTAGAATAACACCTGAAAATAGTCCACCACCAAACAAGAGCTCTTCTATGGCAAAAATTGGTAAAAATCAAGTTGTTTTCTGGGGAGGAGACCCAAATGGTTGGGGTCAATATAATGAACTTTGGTTGTTTGATTTAAAAGATTCATTATGGAAAAAAATTGAAACAAGCATCAAACCAGATGGAAGACGTTTTCATAGAATAGTAAATATTAAAAACAATAAAATTCTGCTATTTGGTGGGCTAAATGCCCATGAAAGTATTTATCACAATGATTCATGGTTATTGAGTTTTGAATCCAATGATATTATTGATAATTTATCAAAAGATACAAATATTCAAAATTCTTTTCTTATACAGAATGATAAAGCTCACATACATACAAATTTAATCGGATTTTGCAATTACAAATTATATGATATTTATGGTAAGGTGCTGAAAGAATGTTCCCAAGCAGGAGCCTGGGAACAAGAGAGAGCGGGAGCTTGGGAACAAGAGAGTAGCTCTTTTGATATTGATGCTACTGATTTGTCGAACGGAGTTTATTTTCTTGTTGTGCAGGGGCGAAATAAAAGGGAAGTTTTCAGGTTGATGATAGCAAAATAAATGCTGAATTCTGAATGTTGAATTGAAGAAGTGAAAAATGAAAAATGAAAAATGAAAAATGAAATTTGCTTTTACCCCAATTTTTCAAAGGGGGCAGGGGGTTTCTCTTAAACTTTGCGAAACTCAATCATGACTTAGCGTACTTTGCGGTTAAATCTTTTTTAGAGCTTAAGCACAGAGTAAAGCAGAGAGGAAATAACTAAGTGATAAAAAGACCCTGAAACAAGTTCAGGGTGACAGGTAAAAAGACCCTGAAACAAGTTCAGGGTGACAGAAGAGAAAGTGCTGAAACAAGTTCAGGGTGTCAGATGAAAAAAATACTTAAATTTTCTGAAAAAAAATGGTAATTTTAAATTATACTTTTTCTCCAATTATTAAAAATGAAAAAGAAAACTGCAAAATTCAATACCACTCTTTTTTAGTATGAGCGATTT
>JBAYGQ010000283.1:0-4499 GCA_041666585.1 Bacteroidota bacterium | reverse complement strand
CGAATAAAAACAAATGAAAAAAAATTGTATGAAACGAATAAAGATAAAACCTATCTGGCGGTTTATAATCTTGATACAAAAAAGTTTATTCAGCTTGCAGATTTGGATTTACCTGAAGTCGAAATGGCTGATAATGCTCAGTTCACTTTAGGGTACAATGATAAACCTTATTTAAAAGATATAACCTGGGATGATGATTATTTTGATGTTTATAAGGTCAGTCTTCGTGACGGCACCCGCAAAAAAATAGCTACAAGAATCAAAGAAGAAGCCTCCTTATCTCCGGGTGGGAACTATCTTTGTTATTTTTCAGATAAAAACTGGTATTTGTATAATTGCAAAACTGATTCAGTATCTCTACTGAACAAGGATTTGAATTATAAATTTTACGATGAAGACTGGGATAATCCCGGTGAAGCCCCTTCATACGGTGTTGCCGGTTGGATTGACAATGATTATGCAGTTTTAATATACGATAAATATGATATTTGGAAATTTTCTACAACCGGAATGGGTTTCATCAATCAGACAGCCGCAGACGGCAGGATAAATCAGGTTCAGATGAGATTGATTAATCTGAATCCCGATAAACCGGGTATTGCTCTATCCGAAGAATTATATGTTTCAGGTTTCAGCACAAAGAAAAAAAACGCATGTATTTATCGCATGAGTTTTGATATCCTCGGTACTGAGCGTGTTATTGTAGAAGACTGCCGTACAAAAGTTCTGGCAAAAACAAAAGACTCAAAAAATATCATGTTTACAAAAGAAAAATATGATATGTTTCCCGATTTATGGATTGCCGATTCAATGATGGCGAGTCCCAAAAAACTCACAAATCTTCAGTCTCAGGTTGACAATTACAATTGGGGGAAAGCGGAATTAGTCAGTTGGAAAAGCTACGACGGAGACACTTTGCAAGGTTATATAATCAAACCTGATAATTACGTAGCGGGAAAAGCTTATCCAGTTCTTACCTATTTTTATGAGAGATTTTCTGACCACCTGCATTTATTCTATGCTCCGAGATTAAACCATCGCCCATGTTATCAAATGTACAGCAGTGACGGATACTTGATTTTCGTACCGGATATCAAATACAAAACAGGTATGCCGGGAATGAATGCAATAAATTGTGTTACTTCCGGTTTGAAATATTTGATTGACCTTGGGATTGCAGACTCAGCGGCTATAGGTATTCAGGGACATTCATGGGGCGGTTATCAGACAGCTTATATGATAACTCAAACCAATATGTTTGCTGCCGCTTGTGCCGGTGCTCCTGTAGGGAACATGACAAGTGCTTACAGCGGTATCAGATTGGAATCAGGACGAGCCAGACAGATGCAGTACGAAAAACAGCAAAGCCGGATTGGAGGGACACTTTGGGATTCTCTCGATGCCTATATCAGAAATTCTCCGGTATTCGGTGCACCTAAAGTCAAGACTCCTTTTATGCTGATGTTCGGTGACCAGGACGATGCGGTACCGTGGGCACAGGGTGTCGAGATTTATCTTGCTTTACGTCGTTTGGGTAAAACATGTATTTTTTTGCAGTATCATAACGAACCGCATATTCCCAGAAAATATCATAACAAAGTTGATTATGCAGTCAAGATGAAGCAGTTTTATGACCATTATCTTATGGGCAAAACTGCACCCGACTGGCTGTTGAAAGGAATAGAATATCAGGGTAAATAAATTTAGAAGTTTATTTGTTTATAATTTATAATATTCAATAGAAATAAATTATTTCATTTAATACTTATTTCAAAAAAGAATATCGTCATTCCGGCTTGTCCGGAATCCTCTTTATTTTCAAATGATGATGAGAAGAAAGATTCCGGACAAGCCGGAATGACAGTGTCCTTAATGAATAAAGGATTCTGAAATAAGTTGAGAATGACATTTTCAACTATAATATTTTTTAGAATTTGCAAAATTTCATTCTGCAATTTTTTAGAGTTAATAAAGACAGGAAAACATAATGGATTCTGACGATTTCAGAAAAAATGCTCATCTGCTGGTTGAATGGATTGCAGATTATTATGATAACATCGAAAGTTATCCTGTAAAGTCAAAAGTTAAACCAAAAGAGATTTTCAATAAACTTGAATCTTCTCCTTCGCAGAATAGTGAGCAGTTTGAGCAGATTATGTCTGATTTCGAATCAATCATTATGCCCGGCATTACTCACTGGCAGAGTCCACATTTTCAAGCATTCTTTCCTGCAAATACAAGTTTTCCTTCTTTATTAGGAGAAATGCTCACCTCGGCATTAGGGGCACAATGCATGCTTTGGGAGACTTCACCCGCGGCAGCGGAGTTGGAAGAAATGATTATGAGCTGGCTTGCACAGATGATTAATTTGCCCGACGGATTCCAAGGTGTGATTCAGGATACAGCTTCCACTGCAACTTTATGTTCAATTCTGACTGCAAGGGAGAAGTTTACAGATTTTGCAATAAATTCAAATGGTTTTTCAGGTAACGAAAATTTTCGGATTTACTGCTCTTCCGAAGCACATTCATCAATTGAAAAAGCTGCGAAAATAGCGGGTCTGGGAAAGAATTGTTTAAGAAAAGTTGCAGTCAAAAGTGATTTTTCTATGGATACAGATGACCTCGAAAAAAGAATTTCCGAAGACATAGAAGCCGGATTCAAACCTTTATGTGTTGTCGGAGCTTTAGGCACTACAGGCTCTACGGCTGTTGACCCGATTGAAGCAATAGGAATGATTTGTAAAAGACATAATATCTGGTTTCATGTTGATGCGGCATACTCCGGTTCTGCTCTGATTTTACCTGAAATGCAGTATCTTGGAAAAGGATTGGAACTAGCTGATACTTTTGTTTTCAATCCCCACAAATGGCTTTTTACTAATTTCGATTGTTCCGCATATTTTGTAAAAGACAAATCCGCTTTAATCCGTACTTTCGAAATTATGCCGGAGTATCTGAAAACAGGCGTTGATTCCGAAGTGAATAATTACCGCGACTGGGGAATACAATTGGGTAGGCGATTCCGTGCATTGAAGTTATGGTTTGTTATCAGAAGTTTCGGTGTAACAGTTTTGCAGGAAAAACTGCGTTTGCATCTGAATCTGACCAAACAATTTTTAGACAAAATAAAAACGTATCCTGAATTTGAAATTTTGGCTCCCGTGAATTTTAATGTTATCTGTTTTCGTTTCAAACCCGACGGAATAACAGATGAGAACATTCTTGAAAAATTGAATAAAACACTTTTGAACGAGCTGAACAATTCCGGAAAAATATATTTATCACATACAAAACTTAATGGGAAATACACAATTCGTATTGTGTTCGGGCAGACAAATCTTGAACAACGACATACTGACGAAGCCTTTGACTTGATTATTGATTATACGGAAAAACTTAACCGTCTAATTTTTCCCGTTTGATTTCGGTACAAAATCCTGAACGTAGAGAGGAAGAAATTTCTCGGCATCTTCAAATTTTGATTCTTTATAATATCTGTAAGCCAAGCCTGTCATCAACTCAGGGGTAGGTATAAGGAAGAAGCATTTTTGTTTAATATTTTCTGTTTTTAACTCCGTACCTGAAACCAAAATCTGACCGTCCTTCAATTCGGATAAAAGTTTTTCTGATTCTTCAAAAAATATCTCAGATGTTTCCTTACCTTTGGAGTCGAAATGCTGATAATAAATAAAATTTTTGTGAGAGGGAAGAACAGCAGTAATTGTTTCATCTTTTTCATTTGCAAAATTATTGACTGCATAATTTGCAAGTGCAGTCAGAGTAGGTACGGCTATCAGCCTTGGAGTGCCGTCGTGACACAAAGCTTTTGCAATACTAACTCCTATTCTCAATCCTGTGAAAGAGCCGGGTCCCGCGGAAACAGCCACTGCATCAATATCAGAAACTTTTAAGTTCAAATCGGATAAAATTCTTTTTATAAATTCTGCGAGCAATTTGTCGTGCATATTATTTCCGAAAACGGAGTAAGAAGCAAGCACCTTTTCATTTTCTGATAGGGCAACACCACAGGTAGAGCCTGAACTTTCGAGTGATAATATTTTTATTTTATTGTCTGTCATTTTTAGATTGTCAATATATTTTTTGCTTTTATTTTTTCAATTTTGTCAAGAAAATAAAATTTTCTGTCAGGTTCATTTTTGCACAAACCTTCGTATGCCTTTATAGCCGCGGAAAAAGCGCCCTGACTTTCGTAAATCTGTGCCATTGTTTCTGTAATAATAACAGATTCAGGGCTTATATCCGGGTTGTTTTTTACATTACTGCTTTCTGCAAAAATCGGTTTTATGTTTTGCAGACGTTTGGCTAAAGATTCAAATTCATCGAAATCTTCTTCTTCATTTTCTTTTTTTGAAGTGTAGAATTCAGGCACCGGAGCAAAGGGTTCGTGCAATGCGATGTCGTGATCAAAACTAAGCTGTTTCAGCAAATTCGGCAACAAATCAATTTTATCTGCGCGAATTTTCTGAGGCTGAGTTT
>JBAYGQ010000282.1:0-4502 GCA_041666585.1 Bacteroidota bacterium | reverse complement strand
TTTGTAACTATGTTCACAGTAAAAAAATATCATACAAAGAGTACACAATTTATGGTTGTGCCTATGTTCCGCCTACTCCATTTCAATTAAAAGACTGGGAATTGTACGATGTTTCAAGATTTGTTGACCCGGGTTGTGTACCGCCGACCGAAGGTTTCAGATCGGTTCCCGCCGATAAGAGAATAATAGAACATCTAACTATTAAAAATGAGTTGGAAAAACTGACAGATGAAAATGATTTGTCAAATTCCGTTTTTCTTTTTCACTGTCCGCCCTACAGTACAAAGCTTGACAGAGCGGCACTCGACGGTATGAAATTTGACCATGTACCGATTGATGTGCATATAGGGAGCATGGCTATAAAACAGTTCATCGAAAAAAAACAGCCTTATCTTACTATGCACGGACACGTTCACGAATCTACTTCAATCACAAAATTGTGGCAGGAAAAAATCGGAGATACTTTTGCTTTCCAGGCGGCTCACAATGGTCCAGAACTAAGCGTCATCCACTTTGATTTGGAAAATCTTTCCTCTGCCGAGAGAATTTTAATATAAGTTTTATCAGTTTGTAAAGTTCATAAAGTAAAACAAACACTTTCCTTCTTAATTTCCCCTCCTTATCAAGGAGGGGTCAGGGGTGGTCTCTTGATTAATCTTCTCCCTCCCCTTGGGGAGGGTCGGGGTGGGGTTCTCTTACTCTACCACTAAAACCTTCCTCACAAAAACCTGTCTTGCAGTCTGCACCTTCACAAAATAAATACCGGACTGCAAACCCTGCATAGAAACTGCAATTTCCTCAGAATCCGCTGTCTTACTCAGTACAAGGCTTCCCATAACATCAAATATTTCTATTTTCTGCAAATCAAAATCTTTACTTTTTACAATCAGTGTTTTATTTTCCTGCACAATACTTATATCATCACTTTTTTCCGTGGGCTCAAAAACAGTGGATGGTTGCCAGTTTGGAGAAAATAAATAAATTTCAAAAGTATTCGCAATTAACATTAAACCAGTTGATTTATTGTATTCAAACGTGGCATTTGAATAGGAAGAAAATCTAAAAATCGATGTATCGCTCATAAAATCCCAGATTTGATTGTTCGGTTTACCATTCAAAAATGGATAACCACTTCCAAATAATAACAATTGATTATTGGATGAAAAATATACCTTTGAATAAAAACCATTTAGTTTTGACTGAGGATAGCTCTTATAAATCTCATTTTTTGTCATATCCCATACATAACTTGCGGCATTATTTGAAGGATTTTTTGCTCCGGCAAGATACTTCCCGTCGCTTGAATAGGATAAATATGTAAATATATCCCTTGAGTCATAATCTAATATAGTATCTGTTAAATCCCATTTATTCGTATTGTACTTAACTAAATAACCGGGATAATTTGGAAATGCACCATAACTTACAACAAACGAGTTTCCGTCAGGTGAATATGCAAAATATGAGTATGGTCCGTAGTATGTATCTTTCCATTTTACAATAGTATCTGCATCTAAATCATAGATTAATAATCTTTTTGTATCAGGTAATTGCGGATTTATATTTTTTACCCAAGCTCCGCATACTGCATATTTACCATCAGGTGAAAAGCCGCATGCTGTTACTACATAATTTGAATGTGTATCGAATATTTTTATTATACTTTTTGTTGCAGAATCCCAAATTACAACCGCTCCGGTATTAAGCCTTGCACTGAATCTTTTTCCATTAAAAGACATGTATATTTGCTCGGCAATAAAATCGGGTGCTTTTTGAAAAGAATCTATTATGCTTCCGTTGTGAATGTCTAAATAATAAATCGTACTGTCTATTACCGCAACAATTTTATTAGTATCAGACGAAAATGCGGCTAAGTGACATTTCATAGGTCTTAGTTGTTTTACCCAAACAGTATCAAGGTCAAAAGCAGAAGCTACCTGCATGGAAGCAAACAGGCATGCGAGTGTTAAAAGTAATTTTTTCATTTTTTCTCCAATTCATTTTTTTAATAGCCACGAGCTTCAGCTCGTGGAGAGCAGAACCTGAGCGACCTTCCGGACTTTAGTTTATAAAGTTAAAAGTGTGTAAAGTTCATAAAGTGAATCAAAAACTTTCCCTCTTAATTTCCCCTCCTTTTCAAGGAGGGGCAGGGGTGGTTCTTCTTTTCTCGTTCCCAGCGCTCTACGTGGGAATGAAGTCCCAACGCTCTGCGTTCCTTATAAATATTTTCTGAACAGACGAGGGCGTCCGTTCTACTTTTAATTATGAAGATGCTGAAATAAATTCAGCATGATAATCATCATTAATTATGCAAATTAAATAAATTTGTACACCCCTATACTAACAAAGACACAAAAAAAGGCAAAAGGTCTCAAATAGTCTTTAGATTTTATAAAAATTTCATTATCAAACAATAATTTCTTAATTTTAATTTTTATAAACTTTGGAATTTACAAATTCCGATAAAGTTTGTTTTGAAAGTATGATTTTTTAAAATTATCCATCGAAGAAGGGAGTTCATCCATGCCAATCCGTTTAGCAATCAATGGTTTTGGACGCATAGGCAGATTAGTTTTCAGACAAGCTCTGAAACAAAAAGAAAAATTCGAATTTGTCGGAATCAATGATATTACAGATGCTCCGACATTAGCACATCTGTTAAAATATGATAGCGTGCATGGTAAATATAACGGTTCTATTATAGTTGAAGGCAACTCGATAATTGTGGACGGCATCAGAGTTCCGATTTCCGCAGAAAGACAAATTGAATCCTTACCCTGGAAAAATAATGTTGATATAGTTCTTGAATCTACCGGCGTTTACACCAAACGCGAACCCTTGGAAAAACATCTTGCCAACGGCGCAAAGAAAGTTATCCTTTCTGCTCCGGCAAAAGAAGATTTGGATGCAACTATCGTTCTCGGAGTTAATGATAATGTTCTTACAGGAAACGAAAAGCTTCTTTCCAATGCTTCCTGCACAACAAACTGTCTTGCCCCGATGGCAAAAGTTATAAATGATAATTTCGGTATCCTCAGCGGACTGATGGTAACAATACATGCTTACACAAATGACCAGAGAATACTCGATTTACCTCACAAAGATTTACGCCGTGCCAGAGCCGCCGCCGCAAATGCAATTCCGACAACAACCGGAGCCGCAAAAGCAGTAGGTTTGGTAATTCCCGAACTGAAAGGCAAACTTAACGGCTATGCTGTTAGAATTCCGATTCCGGATGGCTCTTTGACAGATGTAACTTTACTTTTGGAAAAACCTGCAAGCAAGGAGGAGATTAATGCCGCTATGAAAGCCGCCGCTCTCGGTCCGATGAAAGGTATTCTTGAATATTGCGAAGACCCTATTGTTTCTTCCGATATTGTAGGCAATCCGCACTCATGTATTTTTGATTCAGATTTGACGCAATCAATCGGCAATCTCGTAAAAATAGTCGGATGGTACGATAATGAGTTCGGCTATTCGAACCGTATTCTGGATTTGATTATTAAAATTGCCTGATATTTTTGAAAATATGCGAGGCTCTGTTCCGGATGTGATCAGAGCCTGTCTTTTAGAGTAGGATATTTGCTTTCCCGCATTTCTTTTTGCCATTTATAGATAATTGAAAATATTTTGAATAATTATCCTGAGGTGCTCCGATGGTTAGGTCATTAGAGGAATTTAATTTCGAATGGAAAAATGTTTTAGTACGTGTTGATTTCAATGTGCCGGTTGATGAAAGCGGCTATATTACAGATGATAACCGGATAATTGAATCTTTGCCGACCATAGATAAAATAATTGACGACGGCGGGATACCTGTTCTGATGTCACATCTCGGAAGACCTAAGGGAGAAGCTAATCTGAAATATTCTCTCGCTCCTGTTGCAAAATATATGATAGACAGTCTGGGCTATAATGTAATTTTTGCTAATGACTGCATAGGTGTCGAAGCTCAGAATGCCGTTAATAAAGCAACTTCGGGAGAATTGGTATTGCTGGAAAATCTCCGTTTCCATAAAGAAGAAGAAAAGAATGATATTGAATTCGCAAAAAAACTTGCTTCACTTGCCGATGTTTACATAAACGATGCTTTCGGTTCCGCACACAGGGCGCATGCAAGTACGACGGCAGTTGCCGGATTTTTCAAAGATAAATTTGCCGGATACCTGATGCTTGATGAAATTGAATACCTCGGTAAGGCTGTATTAAATCCTCAAAGACCTTTTGTTGCTATATTGGGCGGTGCGAAAATATCCGGAAAAATTGATGTTATAAAAAATCTGATGGATAAATGCGACACTATTATTATCGGCGGCGGTATGATGTTTACCTTCTTTAAAGCTATGGGCTATGAAGTAGGAAAGTCAATACTTGAAGAAGATAAGGTTGAACTTGCAAAAGAAATAATTGAATCGGCTAAAGAAAAGAATAAAAACCTTCTTCTGCCGATAGATACAATTGTTGCAGATGCATTTGATAATAATGCTAACACTAAAACTGTT
>JBAYGQ010000281.1:0-4502 GCA_041666585.1 Bacteroidota bacterium | reverse complement strand
ATTCTCCATTCAAGTATTATTGTAGAGGTTGGCAATAATTAAACTTAAGGTATCTGAATTCTTTTTCTTACGTATTTGACGCTACCTATTCTTACTTCCGCTACATAATCACCCTGCGGCATAGGTTTTCCCTTGCTGTCACGCAGATTCCATGTGAACTTATAATCTCCCTGATTGAGTTTTCCTTTGTACATGGTTGTTATAACTACAGCCTGTACTGAAAAAATTACAATCTCGACTTCTTCCTGAAAGCTTAACTGGAATTTTATGACAGGAGAAACATCTTCAACTATTCCAAGGAATCTGCCTATAGATTGCAAAGAGGCGATTCCACCGCTTAAATCAAGTGTTTTAACACCAGGTACATACTGCGACTGCATTAAATTGTAATTGTAAAGCACAATATCGCGGGGCAAAGGCATATAAAATGCAGGAGAAACCTGTGCATTTTTCATTGCAACATTCCATGGATTGCCTTTTGCAAGTTCCTGCTGAAGTTTCCATTTGTCCGAAGAAACAGCTAAATCAAGATTTAGTCGAACTGTGAAAGGAATTTTTAATTTCAATGCACGGCGGTAGGCACTGTCCTGTTCTGCTGTATAAAAATTTGTTATAAACCCCGGCTTAGCTGTAACGTCATCGTTACCGTAAGTTGGAATAGTTGTATCTCCTACCATGTATTTTCCGGGTGTAATGACTGCTTTTTTTTCTAATACAGTTTTTGGTTTTGGGCTATGCTGATTGGCAAAAGCTACGTGTTGAGAAATTAAAATGAATAAGAAAAGCGAAAGAATAAAAAATATTTCTTTTTTTGTAAACTTCGGTATTTGTTTAGCAACTATAACGGATTTTTGATTTTTATACAATGCCATTTTTACAAGGGATTTTCAATTTTAATAAAAAACCGATAATGAATTTCATTATCGGTTAACTACAAAATATATTGTATAAAGAAATTATCAGGACATAGAATTTAATTGGTCTTTCTGGTTATCAGACAGTAAATCGCCAAGCGAGAAAGCACTGCTTGCCGGAGATTTCGGTTTTTCGCTTTCGCGTTTTCCTTGATTACTTCTTTCATGTCTGGATTCTTCGGGTGCATTTTTATGTTCTTCAGTCATCTTAGGAGATAGAATTAATGATTCTTCTTCGACATTTAAATCGGCAATAATAACATCCATAGTATCACCGGATTGGAAGGGGATTTTCTTGCCATGCAGAATATCTCTCATTTTGCTTCGGGGCATGAATCCGTCAACTTCTTCAGAAATCGAAATAATGGCACCTTGCGGCATGACCTGGACTACAGTTCCTTTAAATTCAGTTCCCACCGGATACTTGTCAACCATAGACGGCCAGGGATTCGGAAGAGTTTTTTTGTAACTGAGGGATACTGTTTGTTTTTCCTCCGAAATCGACACAACTTCAATTTCTACTTCCTGTCCGACCGTAAGCAGGTCGGCAGGTTGTTTGATTCTTTTAGTCCAAGATAATTCGGAAGTACGTAGTAAACCGTCAACTCCGGGTTTCAATTCAATATAAGCACCAAAATCGGTAATCCTTCTTACAATACCTTTTTGTCGTGTTCCTGCGGGAAATAGCTGTTCAGCTTCTTTCCACGGGGATTCTTCCAATTCTCTTCTGCTAAGTGCAATTCTGTTCTTTTCTTTATCTATTTCAATTATTACAGACTGGATAACATCACCTTTTTTGCAGATTCTGGATGGGTCATCAATGTGAATTTTTGATAATCTGGAAATATGAATCAAGCCTTCAACTCCGCCGATATCTACAAAAACTCCGAATGAAGCAACAGATGAGACTTTTCCTTCAACTATATCTCCGATGCTTATTTTGTTCCAGAAATCATCAAGCAACATTTTTTTTCTGCTGACTATAACGGCTTTTTTGCCTTCATCATATTCTTGTATTTCATGTATTAAAACTTCATATTTTTTATTGACAGCTTCCTGCATTTCCTGTTCGGTCGGTGTCCGTTTCAGAAGAAAATGCGAAGCCGGAAGAAACATAGGTACATCTTTATATGAGACTCGTAATCCTCCGCGAATACGGCTTGTTACGTCAACTTCAATAGTCTTTCCTTCTTCTTTGATTTTTTGGATTTCGGTATAAACTCTGTCCATTTGTTCCTGCCGCTTAGAGCGTGCGTGATCAGCTTTTTCTTTCGCCTCTGCTCTTTGTTTTTCACCTGATTCAGCAGGTTTTTCTTCGGTTTTTTCTTCAACCTTAGCTACTGCTTCAGGTTCAACCGAAGTAACAACTTCAGGAATAATTTCCGGTTCAACCGGTGTAATAACTTCAGGAACTGCTTCCGGTATTGCCGGACTGACAACTTCTGAAACTACTTCAGGTTCCGAAACTGCTTTATCTTTAGCTGATTGTGTAATTTCCGGTTCTAGCACTTTTTCTTCGGCAGGTATTGTCGGCTCTGCAATTACTTCGGGCTCCGGTTGTTCTGTTGTGCTGTGCGACACTTCGGCATTTTCTTCCGAAGTTTGGGATAACTTGACGTCTTCACTCATTGTTTTTACTCTGTAAATATTAAATAACAGATGGATTTTCCATCATTGATAGTACGATATAACTATTGAAAAGTTATAGACTACAAAATTAAGCATTTTATTTTATAAATCCATGAATTATGTCTAAATATTTAAAAAAAAGAGAAATTATCTAATATGCCAATCCGATTTTAAATTGAACTTTTGGTGTACTTTTTGGTAATTGATTGAAAATTTAATAGGTTTGCGTTTTTAAATTTTAATTAAATAAGAAATGACGAAAAAAAATTATAAATCTTCTCCTAAAGAAATAATTGGAGAACCTAATATATCAAAAGGGAATTACTGCAAAACCACTTTGCCTAACGGTATCCGGATTATTTCCGAAAATGTAAATTCTATTGAATCTTTTGCTCTCGGAGTCTGCATCAATGCCGGTTCGCGTGAAGACCTGCCGGAGTACAACGGTACGGCTCATTTTATTGAACACATGCTTTTCAGGCGTACAAAGAATAAATCGTATAAGCAGATTGCAACAGCTTTTGAATCTCTCGGTGCTTATTACAATGCGTTTACAACAAAAGAATTTACATATCTTTATGTTCGTGCCTTAAAATCAAATTTCAGTAAGGTTTTTAATTTATTAACGGAAATTGCATTGTTTCCGGTGTTTTCCGATAGTGATTTTGCGAATGAAAAAGCGATTATTATGGAAGAAATCAGTATAATAGATGACGACCCCGAAGAACTGATTTTTGATTACGGAGATAAACTGATTTTCGGGAATCACTCGCTGTCCTATCCGATTATCGGAACAAAGCTTTCGCTTGATTCTATGAATAGTGTTGTGCTTTCGGATTATCATAAAAAATACTATAACTCAAAAAATATGATAATCGCAGTTGCTGGAAACATCAGCCACGAAGAAATATTGAATTGTGTAAACTCTTCTCCCTTGGCTACTATGAAGTCTAAAGGTATGCAGGTACACCGCTCACATTCTCCGAATACTTTCACTTTGAAGCAGGAGATTAAAAAGCAGTTTCAGCAATCGCACATTCTTCTCGGAAGAAAAACAGAAGGGTTGAATCACGAAGACAAATACCCGCTTTCGATTATCAATATTTTGTTCGGAGACGGTACAAGTTCACGTTTGTATCAGAATCTACGTGAAAAGCACGGCTTAGCATACAATGTTTATTCATCTCTTATTCTTATGTCAGATTGCGGTGAATTTTATATTTATGCCGCAACAGATACAAAAAAACTTGATAAAGTTGAAAAAATGATACGCGATGAAATCATAAATTTATTAGATAAAAAAATCACGAAGGAAGAAATCTCGCGAGCTAAGGAACAGTTAAAAGCTTCTACTATTATGGAATTGGAAAGTATGTCCTCCAGAATGCAGATTCTTGGAAGAAACGAACTGCTTAGCGGAACTTATGAGGATACACCTTCGATTATCAGGGATATTGATTCGATAACGACTCATCGTATTAGAGCCATAGCCCAAAAATATTTTCTGCTTGAAGACTGGAGTACAGTGATTTTCAGACCGTAAATAAAATGCAATTTCAAATAGTAAAAACTCAAAATAATAATAATGTTTCTTAAGTAAATAATTTTTATTATTATGAAATAATAAGAGTAATCAATAATATAAAATTTATTTCTCAAATATTTAATTGTTTATTCCCCACATCTTTAAAATGGAAGCTAATTATGAAAAACTTAATATTTGGAATCATCTTTATTTCTTGATATCAACAATCGAAATTATTGATCAGGCTTCGCAAGGATGGAACAATCAAAATTCTTATGTATTACATAATAACCTCAATAAAAGTTAAATATCAAATAACAATCCAAAATTAAAATCTACAATAAAACTACTCATTAGTTTCTCATAATATAATTCATCAGAGTAAATTTTAAAACTTGGTCCTGTTCTAAAAATAAAATAAAACTGATCAGATT
>JBAYGQ010000280.1:0-4518 GCA_041666585.1 Bacteroidota bacterium | reverse complement strand
TTGGCATTTCTTTTTGTATCCTGTAGCTCATCTGTTCGGGTTATTGTAGAAGAAACCAAATCTGATTTACCTAAGCAACAAAACATTTCTTACAAAAATTTTCATGATTCTTTTGAGCATTTGGATACTTTGTTTGCAGTAAATTCTGAACAAAAAGGTCAGCAGTTTATGCAAAACGCTCTCAAATGTATGATTCGCGGCTCTTATGATGAAGCAGAAGCTATTCTTAAGGAACAGAAAGAACTTTTCAATAATGATACCTTGAAAAGTTTTTCATTCAAATTATTAAGTTCGATATATGCCATAGAGTCCAGATGGGATGAAGCTTCAAACTTGTTGCATGAAAACGGAGGTACAGATGCTGAAGATATTTACAAAGTTTATGCAGAATTTCCGACTGAAAAAACAATCTGGAATAAAGAATCCGATACTGCAAAACTGAGGTATTCAAAAGGTAATCCGATTATCGAAGTTGAACTGAACGGAAAGAAATACAAGTTTATTTTCGATACCGGTGCGGATATGTCGGTTGTTTCTTCAGATGTTGCAAAAGAGTGTGGACTAAAGCTGAAAGCCGGATTTAAAAATGTACTGAAAAATGCTAACGACGGCTCGGTTGGCTTTTATTCATCTGTTGCAGATACTTTAAAAATAGCTTCAACTGCTTTTTACAATCATCCTGTTTTTGTGATAAATGAAAAAGATTTGAAGTTCAAATTTTTATTTTTTACGGTTCTCAAAATTGACGGAATTATCGGTTGGAATTTAATTAAACAAATAAGAGTTGTTCTTGATTTCAAAAATGAGCAGTTGATTCTGACAAAACCTGAAAAAAAGAGTAATTTTGAAAGAAATTTGTTTTGGGTTGGATATCCTTATTTAAAATGTTTGTCTGATGGAAATGTCGTATTGAATATGGGCTTTGATACCGGAGCTGATATGAGTGCTTTTACTCTTGCCATTTTTGATAAAATAAGTCCTAGAAAACTCGATGAATGTTACAGAAAAGTATATTCTGTTGCCGGAGAAACAGAGTATAAAGGAGTTGTAATGCCTGAACTAAAGTTACTTCTGGCTGATAAAATTATTACATTTAATAATATTTACTCCGTACCCGAGAGAATCTTCAAGAAATTCATTATTGATGGTGTGATAGGCGGAGATGTTCTGGAAAACACCGTTACAGAGATAGATTTTATAAATGGTACTTTCAGAATTTATATTATAAAATAGCAGACTTCTTAATTGATAAATTTTCCTGCCGATTGTAACAGTTGACGGGCAAACCATGTTAAATTACTCTAATATTTTATCAGCTTGGTTGCACTTCTGTATTTTTCACCTTTAAGCACTATAATATATGCTCCTGATTGTAATGAAGAGCCGTTTGAGATTTTACTGTTCCAATTAATTTTATTAATTCCGTATTCCATAAAGCCGTTGAAAATGTTTTGAATTTTATTTCCTAATAAATCGTAAATACTAATGTCAACAATTCCGTCTTGAATAGCGAAGAAATCCAGTATCATAGCTGTTTCTGCTTTTGAAGGATTAGGATAACAGCTGAAATAGGTATTTGCTGAAGAGAAGTCTTCGCTTACTTTAGTAAAATTAACAGTAGAATCGTAAGTTATAGCTAATATTGTTTCGATATAGCATTGCTTCTTTGCATTTGAAAATTCTACAATCATAGGATAATTTGAAGCAGATGAATCATAAGTAACCAGAGCTGTTCTTAGTCCTCCGGCGCTGTCCTGCATAGCATCATCTTTAACAATAAGCTTCAAGGTTCCGTTTTGCTCATAAAATGCAACACAATTTATCCATGTACCCGATTTTCTTATGGAATTTTCATAAAATCCCAGTTCAAGCGCAAGGGGACCATTGGTTTTTAGTTCATTTTTAAGCCAGTTCCAATTAGGAGTAATTGAAGGTGAACTCTCATTTTTTGCCTTGTGATTAAAAACAGTCATAGGAGAAGGAATATCTTCGGAGCCTAATCTGAAACTTTGAAACTTAATTGTAAGAGGCATCCGAAGTGAATCAATATAATTGAGAAAACCTTTAATCACATTTTCTCTTAATGCTCCTTTGTCTAATTCTCTGTTCATCAGATTGCTTATTTCATAAAGCTTCGAGCGGTGTGGTGTACCTGTTTTGACTTTGTCATTATGTAATTCCATCCACTCAAGAATATTGGCTATACTTGCCGGTGCTGATGCTCCCAAGTCACCGGAATACCAAAGAACAAACTGATTGTTATACTGGGCGCTGTCTAAGTCAAGTACCGAAAGATCAAGTGCCGGAGAAGCTGAATCGGTAACAGACATCTTCTTCCCGGAAAAAACCGGATTAAATGTCTTATACGGGTCTTTCATTTTGAATTTAGAAGTATCCACAGAGCCTGCGGGGAGTTTCCGCGGTAATGCTTTATTGAATGTAAATAAAAAGAATTGATTTGCAGGAACAACTTTCTGATAAGTCCAAATAGAATCTGCATAAAAAATCTTAGCTTGAATTGAATCAATATCGGAGGTGGGGAAGCCCTCGACTTCAGAAAAGCCCATTAAAGTAGGGTCTAAGTATATTTCATATAGATTTGTACCATTCAGTGAAATCGGGAAATTTTTAACAAGCCACTGTGTAGGAGAATTCCCGTTTTTTCTGCCGACTACGTTTACCATTCTCGGATTTGGGATTGTATCTTCATTCATCTGAGCATCGCTGAAAAATCTTGCGTTTCCGGAAAATATTCTTTCGAAAGAACCCTTCTCTCTGAAAATCATAGAAGGATTATAAGTATCATATACTACACCCTCAATCCTTCCCTGATACTGAACACCTTTGTAATAATTATCTAAGATATAAGGATTGCCTGTATTTGCAAAAGTTTCCCAACGGGCGCAAATATCTCCGCTTGAACCTAATCTGCTTTGCAGTGTGTCTAATTTGTACCAGAACTGTTTAATTCCCCCTCCTTGACCTACTCCGGTAACTGTGAGTACTTGAGAGCCTATGGATTGCCAGACAGAATCTGATTTCTGCCACCAGGATACCCAAAGCTGAACACCTCTATTGTTTCGTACTTGAGTATTAAAGTAATTCCATGTTGGGTAATTAGAGCCGTTCCCTCCGTTTGTAGCCTGTTGAATGTAATCATCTGCCGATTGGATATTGCCTGTTAATCCTTTTTTCCAAAAGTTAATACTAACAGGTAACTTTAAATTATCAAACAATCTCAATTTTCCTATAATAAAATTGGAATCACTAACTCCTTTTTCATTTTGACGCTTCATTATTTTGCTGAATGCGAAAAGCTTTTCTCTAAGATCCAGTCCTGATTTCAGGTTTGGATTCAGGTTCTCAAGCCATTGTAGGCTATTTGCACAAGCCGCCGGTGCATCAGAGTTTTTATCTCCTGCATACCCTGAATCTAAAACAGGATTTTCTTGTCTTGCATTCAAATCTATGAACGGAAAAGTATTAGCGTTATAAGTTACAAAATTTCCTGAAGCTGAAGTTACCTGAGTCTGTCCTGTTTCGTTTTGGGCTGTATCGGGTTGAATACCGCCATAAGAAACATCTAAATCACGAAAAGACAACTTTAATACCCGTTCATAACCGTCAACCCACTGGTAAGCGGCAACATCGGAACCGGCGGATATTTTATCCTGAACGTAGATAGAATCGCCTTTCCAGGTTGAGTCTTTGCTAAATACATTCAAATCTACCAGTGCAAGGAATTTTTTAGTTGTGCTGTTACCGGGAAGAATGATATTTTGCCCAATCCACTGTGCAGGCTTATTTTTATCCACTTTTGCCAATATATTCAAATAGTTTGTTCCACTGTTTCCGTTAAGGTAATTGATTTTAAGAAACCAAGCTACTGCGGTTCGGTTTTTATCGGGATTTGCAAATCTTACAGGAACAATATTTTCGAGAGCGGACGTATATACTCTTATGCTTCTTGTTAATACATCGTTGCTATGGTCAATATCCTGTGAAAATGTAACTCTGACTGTGATTGTATAATCACCGATGGATGTTGGAGTCCAGCTTGTGCTTGTAGTGTATTCATGAGTTCCTTGTGGAAGAAGGTTATAACCTGTTGCAGTTTCGGAAAAAGCATTAATACCGCTACCTGATTTTCTTACTGTAACAGAAACTGTGTAGGAGGGAGCGGGTTCCCACTGTTGATTATAAATTGAATATTGTATTACAGCAGGTTTTCCGATTAATATTTCTGATTTAGGTCCTGAAATAACTTTGGGCAGCAAGTCGGTTTCATTATTGATTGCAAACAATTGCAATGCAGGGGAAATGTATATTAGCAGAATAAGAAAAAATAATATTTTTTGCTTTAATTTATTAGTTTCCTGTGATGTAGAATGAGTAATACTTTTTTTCATTTTGGCTCCGATAATTTTATAATAAACTATACCTGAAAAATGAATTGAACCTGATGATGGAAGAATAATTCATATAAAAAAAAACAACTCTACAATAAAGGATTCATCG
>JBAYGQ010000279.1:0-4528 GCA_041666585.1 Bacteroidota bacterium | reverse complement strand
GTTGCTTTCAATGGAACAAATGCAACAAGTATAGTAAGCTGGAATGCTACGCAAATAGTAGCCGTAGTTCCGACAGGAGCAACAACAGGCAATGTCGTAGTTACAGTAAGCGGACATGCAAG
Organism: Bacteroidota bacterium; assembly: GCA_041666585.1. Lineage (GTDB taxonomy): Bacteria > Bacteroidota > Ignavibacteria > Kapaibacteriales > UBA2268 > JBAYGQ01. The sequence continues at coordinate 4,406 of JBAYGQ010000279.1, read as the reverse complement.
CAACGGTTCTAATTTTACAGTAAATATTCAAGGTGTTTGTATTGGTGGTGAGGTGTGGATAGGAACGCAGATATGGTCATGCACTAACCTTGCAGTTACAACTTATCGTGATGGTTCAACAATTCCACAAGTAACTGACCCGACAGCATGGTCAAATTTAACAACAGGTGCTTGGTGTTATTACAACAATGATCCCTCAATGGGTCCTATATATGGAAAGCTTTACAATTGGTATGCAGTAAACGATCCAAGAGGATTGGCTCCTACAGGCTGGCATGTACCAAGTGAAGCAGAATGGACAACTTTAACTACATATCTTGGAGGAGAAAGTGTAGCCGGTGGTAAATTGAAAGAAACAGGATACACACATTGGCAAAGTCCAAACACCGGAGCAACAAACGAAAGCGGCTTTTCCGCCCTTCCTGGCGGCTATCGCAACGAGGGTGGCACGTTCGCCGATATTGGACTCCGTGACGATTGGTGGTCTTCTACGGAGTACCTTGCCACAACCGCATGGTACAGTTGGGTGAACTACAGCAACGCCACCCTCAGCAGGGATAGAACCATTAAGGGCTATGGGTTTTCGGTTCGCTTGATAAAGGATTAATAATATATTGAAATAATACTTTAAAAAATATATGGAGTTTTTTAAGATGAAATTAAGAATATTGATTACGGTGTTAATCGTTATGCTGGCAGGTACAGCGGGCTTAAGGGCTGTTAGCGATACAACGGAAACGCTTCCGGTATTTGCTATCCACGCTTTGCCGACGAAACCGGTATGCAACGACACCTCAATTGATGCAGGAACGACAGCTACTCTTAGAGTATTGGCTCCGGTTAACGCAAGTTTCCGTTGGTACGATTCCGAAACAGGCGGAACTCTGCTGAATACAGGAAATGTATTTACCACACCTGCTTTAAATGCAGAAACTACTTATTATGTGGAATCGGAAGACAACACAACTAAATGCAGGAGTGCAAGGATAGCTGTTAAAGTATCAATAGGGGCACCCGGAGGATTGAAAGTAGTTTTGATAAACAGTAGTGAATCAATATGCTCCGGCTCTTCTGTTCAAATAGGTCTCAAGAGTGCAATGACCGATGGGACAGCACCCTATAAATACAGTTGGCAACCTGCAACAGATTTGAGTTCTTCTACCGACTCAGTCGTAACAGCAAGTCCCGACGAAACGACAAAATATACATTAACCGTTACAGACGCCAATGATACAAAAGGCTCTGCAAATGTAAATGTAATTGTATATCCCCAGCCTGACCCGCAAATTGCAGGAAACAAAAATATACAGGTGGGTACTTCTGTGACATACTCAGTTATTACTCCTGCCGGAACAAATAATAAATGGTCTGTTGAAAACGGCACAGAACTTGGCTCTTCGTCAGGAGATACTTATCAAGTCAGATGGGATAATCTTGGTACAGGAAAAATAATTGTTGAGCAGACATTAGCTTCTTTCGATTGTAAGGCATCAGATACAATAATCGTAACAATATCGCAGGATGTCCCTCAGTTAGTTGTAAATGCAGGAATAGACAAAGGAGTTTGCCGGGGCGGTTCTGTTCAAATTGGTGATGTCAATGCGGCATCAGGCGGTACACCTCCTTATACTTATCAATGGAATCCAAGTAATGGACTGAGTGACCATAAAATTCCTAATCCAATTGCTCAACCGAATCAAACTACAACGTATAGATTGAGTGTAACCGATTCTCAGAACAGCACAGTCGAAGATGATGTAACAGTAACAATCTATCCTTTCCCCGGAAAGCCGGAAATTGTTTCTCCTGATGCAAAATTCGAAAATAATAGTTTTTATATCTGCAATAGTGCTTCAATTACTTTGATGAGCAAGGATGTTTATGACGGCTACTTATGGCTGAAAGACGGCAATAAAACAGGTGTAACAAGCAGACAACTTGAAACAATTGAAACCGGAGTTTATACATTAATCGTAAATACTCAGTACGGGTGTGCTGATACATCTCAAGTAAATGTAGCAAAATACACACCGCAAATAACCTTGAAATTTGATGACGTAAAGGAAAATCCTGCAAACCATAAGGGGAAAACACATAAAATACATTTAAAAAAGGTTTCTTACAGCGACGAGCTATTAGGTGCATGTAAGCCGGATTCACTTTACATGACGGTGCTGATACATAAATCCATATTTTTCCCGAAGGGCAGACAATTTAAAGATAGTGCAAATTGGATAATAATTATCGTTGCCGACAGGATTGACCTCAGCAATGAAGACCTTTTGGATATTGAAGGCAGTATAATTCTCGGCGATACCAATTTTTCAGAGATAATAATCAGAGATATTAGCTGGGGCAGATACGGAAAACTTGGTATTAAAACTTTTCCGGTTAAGAGCAAATTTGAACTAACAGGTTTAAGCGAAACAGGCGGATTAAGATTATTGAAATTCAGCAAGCCATTTTCGCTGATGCAGATTAAACCTAATCCCGCAAGTGATGAGATAGAAATGGTTATAAACTGCACAGAAAATAATAAAGTTGAAGTTAATATTTACAATACATTAGGGCAAATAGTTCAAAGTGCAAAAATTGAACTTTTGACGGGGATAAATACTAAGAAGATTGAGTTACCAAAAGAAATACCATCGGGTATATATAGAATATCTGTAGGTAACATGAATGGTTTTGATACAAAAAGTATAATAATTGGGAAATAGGGAATTCTATGAACAAATATTTATTGATTTTAATTTTTATGTTTTCATTCTTTCAACTTTATTCTCAAAATGAAAATGTAAATAAAAGAACTGAAGATTTAACAAAAGAGCGCATTTCCTTTAATGTCGGTCTTTACGGCGGATACTTATTAAACAGCAATTCTGCCAAATTTATGCAATTACCGGAGGCGCCAAATTGTTGTGCGGAGTATGATGGAGGCAAGGGCAGTGGTTATAGTTTCGGTGCCTTATTGGATTATCCCATATTTGAACAGTTTGATTTTCAGCTGAAATTTGGTTTAAAAACCTTTGATAATAAAATGACAATGGACGAGTTTATCGGCAATGGTCTTTATATGTCACAGGTAATTGAAGTAACAGTTCAGCACAGCCTGACTACTGATTTTTCTTTTATTACGCTTTCTCCGGGAATAGCATTCAAACCGTTAAAATCGTATAATGTTTTCCTATCGGTTGGTTTAGATATTGGATTGAATATAAACTCAAGCTATGCACAGTTTGAAGCGATTAATCCCACTTCTATCGAGCAGGGAGTAACATATTTAGACGGCTCAATTATCCGCAATAATACAAGCGGAGCGATGACATCAACATCTACACTGTATTTGGGTATTTATGCCGGTTTAGGTTATGATTTTAAGGTTTCAGATAAATTCATAGTTACACCCGAACTAAGCTATGGGTATGCACTCACCGATTTAGTTACAGGAATCAGCTGGAAAACATCCTTGTTTTCAGCACGTGTCGGAGTCAAATATCAGTTAGATATTTACAGAGAAACTGAGCGAATAAGAGATACAGTTACAATTTACACTGAACCAAAAGAGAAAGTTGTAGCAGAAAAGAAGTATGACCAGAGTGAACTGAAAAACTACGCTTGTCATTACATTGTTTACAGCAGTTACAAAACAGAAGAAGAGGCTATGCAATCGAAAACGGAAATAGAAAAATCAGGGATAAAAAATATCAGCATAGAAAACTGGAAAGATGAATTTACAACTAAAACTTTCTATCGAATCCGGTCTCAGTGCTTCAATTCTCTGTACAAAGCGAATGAAGCAAAAAATGAACAAATAAAATTATTAAGAAACATAAATTTGCCAAATGACCCGGCAATAAAAAGTAAATAAATAACGGAGAAAAAAAATGAAAACTTTTCAAACAATTATTTTCCTATTAATAATCGCATTGCAGTACAATACTGTAATTGCTCAATCTAATGAAGAAAAAAGTTTTGTGCCGATAATCTGGAATGAACTCGGCGAGCGCAAGGTTATTACCTGCGAACCGTATATCATGTCCTATGACAAAGTTCAGCCGGAAAATACATATATCAAAGTGATTCAGCAGAATAAAAATATGACAGAGTTTATGATGGAACTCGCCACACATGCGAATCAGGCTAAAATAGAGCCTATTGATGCTACTTATGTAATCAGTCTGCCGACAAATAATTCAAGTCCTGTAACCTCGAAGGACACAACCATAAAAACTACACGTGTAATTAGTTTAGATTATATCGGAGACCGCGATACTATTTATACCGGAGAAACCGTAAGAATCCAATACGATGTATCGGTCAATATAGCACAAACATATATTTACTATAAGTCAATCGAAGGCGGATATGAAATCGAGCTTTCCGACCTTACCGACCCGAAGGTG
>JBAYGQ010000278.1:0-4538 GCA_041666585.1 Bacteroidota bacterium | reverse complement strand
TATTCATCAAAAAGCAAATGAACATGGTATTACTATGGGATACCACGAAGTACATCCAACACCAGAGAAAATCAAACAGTTAATTTGTGAAGGAATGCGTTTTATAGCTTGTGGAATGGACACAATTTTCTTACTTGAGAAGTCTAGTGAATTTGCAAAGATGGCGGATATCAAAACATTCACAAAACTTAACTTAGTGAAAGTTTGAGAAATTAAATGGAAAGGATAATATATTATTGTTAATAACTAAATACTTCTATTAATTATAACAAAAACATATAAGATGACAAAAGAACAAAAAATAGAAAAATTATTTAATCCTAAGGCAAAAGATATTCTTTTGTCAGATTTTCTGGCACCAAAGCAGGTCAGAACAGAATTAGCAGAATTTCTCAAAGTCAGCACTGAGAAAGAGATGTTAGACTTACTGGGAGTTGATTTTTATTATCTTCCTTGCAGGGATATAAGCCAGAATGAATCCTGTTTTGAATATTATCATGGCACTTCACTTCAATTGAATGAAAGTGTGCGGACTTGTCCTTTTGGTATTCGTTGGCACAGAAAAGTTGGTGTTGACAAGTTTGGGGTTGATGAAGCTATTTCAGGGCCATTTTCTGATATTGACGTTAAAATTGAAAAAATTCTTGATTATAATTGGCCTTCACCATATTCTTTTGACTTTTCAAGTCTTGCCGATGAGTGTGATAAATATAGTGACAAAATAATAATAGGTGGATTATGGTCTGCGATACAGGGTGACAGTTCACGTATGATGGGTTTTGAGAATTTTTTGCTGAATATAGCTCTTAATAAACCACTTGTTAAAGTGCTAGTTGATAGAGTAACCGAATTTTATCTTGAAGCTAACCGACTATATTTTGAAGCTGTAAAAGGCAAAATGGATATATTCTTTATGGGGAACGACTTTGGTTCTCAAAATGGTCTGTTAATCAGTGAAGAAGATTGGATAGATATTTACTATGAAAACTATAAAAAACTTATTAATCTTGCTCACGGATATGGATTTAAGGTCATGGTTCATTCTTGTGGAAGTATATTAGCTCTTATTCCATATCTAATCGAAATTGGAGTTGATATCATAGATCCAGTTCAGATTACATCAAAAGACATGAATCCTGAAACTCTTAATTCAAAATTTGGAGCGGATATTGTGTTTCATGGAGCAATTGATACACAAAATATAATACCATTTGGTACAGATGAAGAAGTTGAAGATCATTGCCTTTACCTTATACGAAATCTAAATAAATATGGAAATTATATAGTAGCTCCATCGAATAATTTTATGCATGGTACTCCATGTAAGAACATTGTAGCTGTTTATAATACAGTAAAAAGATATAAATCAGATTTTATAAGAATATCTTAAAGAAGGTTATGATAGAAAGATAAACTTATATTATATAGTTTCCAGAAAAATAAATCAATAAATACAAACAATTATATAACGAATAAAAAAATGATAATTGGAAATTTAAAAAATACAAGAATTACCGAGTCCTTGCATCCATCCTTTAAGAAGGTCTTCGACTATGTGAATTCAACAGATTTAAAAACAATGATTCCTACAACTACAGAATTACAAGATCGAGATATTTATCTAATGATTCATGAATATATAGGAAAAAATCCACAAGAAGCTACAATGGAGGCTCATCAGCAATATATTGATATTCAAATTCCACTTATTGGGCAAGAGCTGATTGGTTGGGAAACAGTTGAAAATTGTGATAAAGTCAAAACCCCTTACAATGATGAAAAAGATGTGATATTCTTTGCAACTTCACCCTCAATGTACATTACACTTCATCCTGATGAATTTGTTATATTCTTTCCTGAAGATGTTCATGCTCCAGGAATAGGTATTGGTGAATTAAAGAAAGTAGTTTTTAAGGTGAAAATATGAATCCATAAAAAAACTCTGAAAATATATATAATAAATACACTTTCAGAAATTTCCCTAAAAAACACTTTAAAAGATACCATCAATTAACCGATTGATGAAATATATTTTACATCCCGAACCAAATAAAGCAACTATAAATACCTTAGAGTTTAGTTGGGAAAAGTTTTACATTTATATTAATATGGCTAAACCAAAAGCAAATGTATTCCCTCTTATTGTAAGATAAAAATTGTTTATGTATGCAACTGTAATCTCGTTTACATTTTGGAATGGTTACTGGAATTTGTATTAGATCCATTACAATATGAAACTCTGACAAATGTTTCATTGGATGCACTTCGACCGAATTAAGAAATATTTAGACAGCCTGATCAGAAAAAACCAATACGCAAGAAATAATTTCATCCTGTTGAAAATAATTTGATTTTTTTAATATATTCATGGACGATTGCATAGGAGTGTCCTTTAGGTGGGGATTTTACACCTTTTGAAGCAAGAAATAAAATGGGAATACCAGCGAATACATAATCGTGTAAAAATAATAGGTTAAGTATATGCTTGAAATTAGTTTACACTTTGTAAATAGTATAAGTTGTTGTATTTCGGGAGTTAAATATCAAATAATAATACAAACGAAATAGTGTGTAGTAATAATAAATAGTTTATTTTTATTCAAAATAATTATAAAAATGAAAGTTGTAATACAAAAAGACCTTCTTTTTCGTAGCGAAGAAGTATTTTCACTAGCTGCAAAGCAAAATAATATTGAGTTTCTAATTATCAATGTATTAGATGAATCAGCAATGCTTTCTTTCCATAACGAAGGAGCGAATTGCTTTGTAATAGGTGCTGAAAACTATTCCCAATCATTTTATGAATCCATCAAATCAGGGTCTGCCGTAATTCGTTACGGAGTTGGGTATAATTCGGTGCCAATTGATATTTGTAAAGCACGAAATATCGCTGTTGCTTTTACTCCTGATACTCTGACTGATTCAGTAGCTGAACATACTTTCGCGATGTTATTAGCGATGAATAGAAATATTCCACGATTAGATGCATTAATGAAAAATAATCATTGGCAAGGCATTACAGGGTTGGAACTTAAAGGTAAAACTATTGCTATTTTGGGATTTGGACAAATTGGCAAAGCAGTAGCTCGAATTGCTAAATTTGGTTTCGGGATGAGAGTGAATGCATTTGATGTTTTACGATCAATTGATAGCAACTTAGTTGATTATTACTCCAATGATTTTGATTCGGTAGTGAAAGATGCTGACGTTATTACAATTCACATGGCTGTAATGACTTCCACCAAAGGATTTATTAATCGTGAACGTATTGAGAAATGTAAAGAAGGAGTTCAATTTATTAATATTTCGAGAGGGGATTTAGTTAATGAAAAAGCACTTTTTGAAGCATTGCAAAAGAAGAAAATATCTGCCGCTGCATTAGATGTGTTTGTAAATGAGCCATACATTCCAACTCCTGAAGCAGATTTCAGGACACTTAACAATGTAGTACTTACGCCACATTGTGGCTCAAACACGAAAGAAGCAAGTAACAAAATGGCAGAATTGGTTGTGAAAAACATTTTAGCTTATGAACAGGGGAAAGAAATGATACTGATTCCTGAATTAAAAACTCAAAAATATTAATATTTCTATAAAAAAATCTGTTGCTAATGTAATGTTATTGTTACTTAGTCAATTGGTGACATAAATGATAGGGACACAATCAGAGAATATTAATCCTCATTACGGATAATAACGATGGGCGCAATAGACAGAAACAATTTAAAAAAATCAACAATTCCAAATATCCTCTTTTATTTCAAAAAATGCATTTATTTTTGCACTAATCTGTTTCTTACAATTAATATTCACTCAACCGATTACAACTATGAATGCATTATTTCATCACTTTCCTTGTGCTCCGGTACAAGGAAGTTCCTATCTCAGGCAATTCTCCGCCAATTTCAGTACCTGGCTTTCCGGGTTCAAAACGAGCAGAAAAACATCATACATCAGAGACAAACGAATTTTGAAGGCGCTGGCATATATTGAGCAGCATTTTCAGGACGGGGTTCAGCTGACGGAAGCAGCAATGCATGTGGGGCTGACGGATGAATCGCTGAGCCGATTATTCAGTAAACTAAACAGCATCACCTTTACCGAGATGCTGGATGAAGTCAGGATAGCTTATGCGATAGAACTATTGCTGACCACCGACGAACTGATCAGCGGGATAGCCTACGACAGTGGGTTCGGAAGCACACGTAATTTTACCCGGGCATTTCGTCAGATAACCGGGTTGACTCCGGTCGATTTCAGGAGGGTACCTGCTATGAGGGTTTTCAATACGGAAGAACATGAACCGTTCGTGTTCCCAGCAACAGAAAAAACCTTGCAGCAGCAAGCCGGAGGTGAAATCCATCACTTCCGGTTGCTTGCAAGGGGCTTGTAGCCAATGTGTAAGCGGCTTGTATGTCTCGTGCAAGGGGCTTGTTTAGTGCTTGCAAGAGGCTTAACTGCCGGTTGCAAGGAGTTGTTTTACTCCCTGCAATACGGCGGTTTTTGCTGATGTTTCATTTTGGCCGACGATGAAGCCG
>JBAYGQ010000277.1:0-4546 GCA_041666585.1 Bacteroidota bacterium | reverse complement strand
CTATCGAAGAGCATAACCGTGATATGCAGACAATCGGCAATCAGATAGCTGAAATTGATTTGAATTATAATTCAGCTTTCTCAAAAAAAGAAGAATTATTGAAAAACCTCAACAAAGCAGAAAAAAATTACAAAAGTTCCACAAACAGGATTTCAGAACTTCAACAAAAACTCGAAAACCTGCGAAATAAATTATCATCTGTTCAAAACGATTCTAACTTAAAAATCGCATCTCTCGATTTTATTATAAATCTTGTTGATAACGATGAAACCTCCAAATACCTTCTCAATTATGCAAAATGGAAACCTGCGGGAGAAAAAATTCAACTCGCCGAAGCAATCGGAGTTGATGACGAAATCAGAATTGCTCTCGATGTAGCACTTGGCGACGCTGTCAGATATTTTGTAGTTGATAATAAAAAAGAAGCTCTCGATGCCATCCAAATGCTTAAAACAGATAATAAAGGAAGAGCGACATTCCTATGCAAAGATTCTGTCCCACACACCGAGCCGCCTCCGGAAACAGTTAAAAGTAAAGGTACAATCGGTTGGCTAAGCGAAATAGTAAGAGTTGAAGATACACTACGGAACGCTCTCAGATGTATTCTCGGAAAAACTCTCTTAGTTGAAAATCTCGCAATAGCACAGAAACTACTCCCTTCGGGATTAGCCTCTGCTTATGTTACATTAGACGGAGAAATTATTCGCACCGCAGGTACTATACGCGGCGGTTCCATTCCTAACGAAGAAATCCTGACTCTCGGAAAAAAAGAAAAAATTGCAAAATTGAAAAAAGAAATCTCAATTCTGGAAAAAGAAATAAATTCAATTAATGAAAATATTAAAAATGTTAAAGCCGATATCGATTTAATTGATATCGAAGAACTGAACGGATTGGTTCGCAATGCAACTGCCGAATACAACACAAATGAACAATTTCTTGCTCAAAATCTGATTAAAAAGGAAGCACTCCAAAACAACATACTTCTGATCGAAAAAAATATTCAACGTTTTAACGAAGACATTGATTTAATCAATAAAGAGGAAAAAGAAATTCAAACCGGACTTTCCGGATTGGATGCTTTGATTGCTTCGGCTCAGACAAAGCAGGAAACTGCCTTCAGCAAATTGAAAGAGTCGGAAGAAGCTCTCCTTCAATGTGAGAACAACTCCCGAAATGCCGAAATGCACTTTGTACGAATGGATGAAGAACTGAAAAATATAAATAAAGAAATCGTGCGTTTAGAAAGCCAACTCCTGAGCTACGAACAAAGAATTGAAAAAAATCAGTCGGAATTAAAACAAAATGAAAACCGGCTTATTCAATTAGCAGATTCTCAGACTTTGACAGAAACCGAATTATCTGAAATACAAAATTCCGCTGAAACAGCACAGTCTGAAAGAGAGGAATTGCACGAACAGATTCTCGCACTTCAGGAACAAATCCGACAATACACCGATACTCTTTCCATGCAAAGAAAATCATTCGAAAAAACAACTCAGGAAATTCATGAAAAAGAGCTGAAAATCGGAGAATTAAAATCCAAAATAGAAACAATTTATCTGAGAGCAAATGAAAACTATAATATTGATTTAAGTTCAGTAGAAATTAATGAAACACCGGATTTCTCTATTTATGAAGCTAAAAATAATACTATAATATTAAAAGAAAAACTTAATCAACTCGGAAATGTTAATTTCATGGCACTCGAAGAATTCGATGAACAAAGTTCGCGGCTGCAATTCCTGACCAAACAGGTTAATGATTTGGAAGACTCCGAAAAAAATCTTCGCGATACTATTACTGAAATAAATATAACGGCTGAAAAAAAATTCTTAGACACTTTGGAACTTGTTAATCAGAATTTTAAAAAACTTTTTTCTACTCTATTCGGAAAAGAAGGACAGGCACAACTTAACCTTTCGACGGGTGACCCTTTAGAATCGAACATAGAAATAATTGCAAAACCTCCGGGCAAAAAACCTCATTCCATTGAAATGCTTTCAGGAGGAGAAAAAACTCTGACCGCAATTGCTCTCCTTTTTGCAATTTATCTTGTAAAGCCGAGTCCGTTTTGCATACTCGACGAAGTAGATGCTCCGCTTGATGATGCAAACATTGACAGATTCTTAAACCTGATTCGGGAATTCAGTGACAATACTCAATTTTTAATTGTTACTCACAATAAGCAAACGATGGAAGCTTCCGATACTCTTTACGGCATAACTATGCCGGAAGAAGGTGTCTCTAAAGTTGTATCTGTAAAATTATCTTCGGAATTAAATAACTAAATGGAAAAAATAAACTTATTTTTTTTTGGAATACATTTTTATATATTTTTGTAATTGTTGAAACATAATAAGTATATTATAGAGGAGATAAATTAATGAAGCTTGTAAAATTTATCCTTTATTTAATTGTCATTCTAACAGTAGTTATATCTGGTTCAGACTTTTCATCCGCTCAGGACACTACTAAACCTGCACCGAAAAAAACTAAAGTAGAACCCAAGTTCAAGGAAGAAATTCCCGAAAATCTTAGGTATTTCAAAGAAACTTATGATACAACTTATCAGGTTCCTTTTGAAATTGTTTACAAGGCAATTAAAAAATCTATTGAAGAAATGAACTGTATGATATCAAAACAGACCTATTCACAAACTGAAAAAGGCTTGTATAAAGGAATCATACGTTCCGATGCCTGTTTATTTACCCAGGATCCCGATTCTACCTTCGATGTACTGAAAAAATACAGTATCGATATGCCTATTATTCGCGGCGGCAGATGGGTTAACGGTAGGATGATGTATAAATTCACAATAACAGAAGTTGAAAACGGCAAAGTACATTTTCTTTTGAAAGCTGATTTAAGCGGCTTCGAAGAACATGTTACTTATCTTGTGCATTTTTGGAAATCCAACGGATGGTTAGAAACTTTAATGATGGAAAGAGTCGATAAAAATATTAAGTTGCTTAATATGTAGTTCAATCCAAAGCTATAAAAGCAACAAACCGGATTTTTCTGTTATAAGAATCATTACTAATAATTATCTCAGCATCCTTTAGTTAAGCTTCCCGCCGAATCAAAAGGATGCTGATTTATTTAAATTTGTTTGTCATTCTATTTGGAATAAAGAATCCATATAATAAAACAATATCAAATAAATAATAATATAAACGGAGTAAATATGAGAACTGTAAAAGTTCCGAGAGGTACCGAACTCACCTGTAAAAACTGGCAGATTGAAGCCGCTTACAGAATGATTCAGCACAACCTTGACCCCGAAAATGCAGAAAAACCAAATGAACTTATCGTTTACGGAGGCTACGGAAAAGCAGCACGCAACTGGGAATGTTACGATGCGATTATTGATTCTTTAATAAATCTTGAACCCGACGAAACATTATTAGTGCAGTCCGGAAAACCGGTTGCAGTTGTTCCTACTTATACTCAGGCTCCGAGAGTAATAATTGCAAATTCCAACCTTGTTCCTAAATGGGCTACTTGGGAAGAATTCAGAAGACTTGATAAACTCGGTTTAATTATGTACGGTCAAATGACAGCGGGTAGCTGGATTTATATAGGTACGCAGGGTATCTTGCAGGGTACATACGAAACATTTGCAGAGCTTTCCCGCCAGCACTTCGGCGGTGATTTGTAAGGTCGATTTCTTCTAACCGGCGGTATGGGCGGTATGGGCGGAGCACAGCCGCTTGCCGCTACCTTTGCAGGAGCCGCTTCATTAACCGTAGAAATTGACGAAAAGCGAATTGATAAGCGAATCCATGACGGATATTGTGACCTTAAAGTTCACGATTTGGACTCTGCTCTCGAAATTATTAATTCTCATATTAAGGAAAAGAAAGCTGTTTCCGTCGGATTAGTAGGAAATACTGCGGAAATTCTTCCTGAACTGTTAAAGAGAAACATTATTCCTGATGTTGTAACCGACCAGACAGCGGCTCATGACCCGCTCAACGGATATTATCCTGCGGGATATACAAAAGAAGAAGCCGATAAATTGCGTATTGACAACCCCGAAAAATATTTGCATGAAGCCTATAAATCAATCGGTACACATGTAGAGGCAATGCTGGAATTTCAAAAACGCGGTTCTATTGTGTTCGATTACGGAAATAATATTCGCGGAATTGCAAAAGAGTATGCAGGTACAAAAGATGCATTTAATTTCCCCGGGTTTGTTCCGGCTTATATCCGTCCTCTGTTTTGCGATGGCAAGGGACCTTTCCGTTGGGTGGCACTCTCGGGAGATCCCGAAGATATACACAAAACAGATGAAGCAATAATAGAGCTTTTCCCTGAAGACAAGGCTATGCACAGATGGATACGGCAGGCTCAGAAACATGTAAGATTTCAGGCTCTTCCTGCAAGAATCTGTTGGCTCGGATACGGCGACAGAATGAAAGCAGGATTGCTATTCAACGAAATGGTTAAGACAGGGCAAGTGAAAGCACCGATTGTAATCGGAAGAGACCATCTCGATTGCGGCTCGGTAGCATCCCCCTATCGTGAAACCGAAAGTATG
>JBAYGQ010000276.1:0-4559 GCA_041666585.1 Bacteroidota bacterium | reverse complement strand
TGGAAATTAAACAAAAATTGGGATCAAAGTCAAAATTTGAAAAAACTATTGTATATTCTCTTAATCAGTTATAATTTATTTAATTTAATAAAAAATGTTGTCTGAACTGTGATATAGTCCTATACCAAAATTTTGCTAAAATTCTAATATTTATTAAATCAAGTATTATATGGTAAATTTGTACCGGTTACTAAAACATTTGTTATTTCTTTATATTTTTCTACAAAACTTTTTTTTGTGTCTACATCGGGTTCTTTCGTATCAAGAATTCTTTCGACAGTAATTATATTTCCCTGTGCAGGTTCTCTATGTACCTCCATTTCATTTACAATATTATTTGAAATAGCAGATACAATCAAACATAAACCAATATTTGTGCAGTTAAATTTCATATTACTTCTTTCTATATTGTTTAACCATATTTTATTCTACTAATACGTAGGACAATCTATTTTATTGTTTATATACCTTTAAAAGTCACTAATAAAAATCTGAACTGTGATTTTTTTTGATTTGTGTGATTGGGATGATGAAGGAACAGGCACGGGTTTAGAAATAGAAAAAGCGACCACCCCTGCCCCTCCTAGTTTAGGAGGGGAAATTTTAAGAGTTTAAAGGTTGGATTCCACGCTTTGCTCTGAATGACAATGAAGAAGATTCCTGACAAGCAGGAATGACAGGGTCGTTCAGGATGACAGCGTCTCTCCACTCTTCAATTCAGCATTCAGAATTCAGAATTATTTATTTATAAACTGTTTATTTACAATTTTTTCCGATGTAATCTGTCTAAACTTTTTTTTCATTTAACACGGATTGATTTAATGGGTTTAACTAAACTTAGAAACATTGGTATTGCCGCTCATATAGATGCAGGTAAAACAACAGTAACCGAGCGTATGCTTTTCTTTACAGGCACTACACGCAAAATGGGCGAAGTTCATGACGGCGCCGCAACTATGGATTTTATGAAACAGGAACAGGAACGCGGTATTACAATAGCCTCAGCCGCAATAACATGCCAATGGAAAGATCACACAGTTAATATTATTGATACTCCCGGACACGTGGATTTTACAGTTGAAGTAGAGCGCTCATTACGTGTAATTGACGGAATGATTGCGGTTTTTTGCGGTGTTGCAGGCGTTCAGCCACAGAGCGAAACCGTTTGGAATCAGGCAGATAGATACAAAGTACCGAGGATTGCCTTTATTAATAAAATGGACCGTACAGGTGCCGATTTTGCTGAGGCTGTTGATTCTATGGATAAATACTTAGATGCCAACCCCGCCCCTGTTCATTTGCCGATGGGTGCTGAAGAAAACTTTGCGGGAATTATAGATGTTATTAAAATGAAAGCTTTCAGCTATGACGATGTTGATTTAATCGAATCGGAAATACCGGCAGAATACTTAGAGCAGGCAAAAACCGCAAGACTTCATTTAATCGAAAAACTTGCAGACTTTAATGATGAAATTATGGCTCTTTACCTTGAGGGCAAAGATGTGCCGGAACAGCTTCTGAACTCTGCTACACGCGATGCTACACTAAAGATGTTAGTTACTCCGGTCTTTTGCGGCTCTGCATATAAAAACAAGGGTGTTCAGAATTTACTTGATGCGGTGGTTGATTTCCTGCCTAATCCGCTTGATAAAGGCTCGGTAGTCGGTTTGGATATGGATGATGAGGAAAAGACTCACAGCCGTAAACCCAGCCCTACAGAACCGTTCTCTGCTCTTGCATTCAAGATTATACACGACCCGTTTGTAGGTCAGCAAACATTTATACGAATATATTCCGGTGAGCTGAGAAGTTCAATGCAGGTTTTTAATGCCACGAAGAAAATAAATGAGCGAATCGGCAGAATATTAAGAATACATGCCAAGGAAAGAGAAGATGTTGAAGTTGCGGGTCCCGGAGATATCGTAGCTCTTATCGGAATGAAAAACACTAAAACAGGCGACACGCTCTGCGATACAGTTAAACCTTTACTGTTAGAATCTATCTTTATTCCGCCGGCTGTTATTGACCTTAAGGTAGCTCCTCCAAGCAAAAAAGAGGAGAAGAAACTCGGTGAATCGCTAAGAAAATTAGCTAACGAAGACCCTTCTTTTAAGATTAGATTCAATGACGAAACTGACGAGACCATAATTTCGGGAATGGGTGAGCTTCATCTTGAGATACTCATTGACAGGCTGAAGACTGAATTCGGAGTTGACGCTATTGTCGGAGAGCCTTCTATTGCATACCACGAAACGATAACCCAGCCGATGGAAAATGATTTCCGCTATGTTAAACAGACAGGCGGTAAGGGGCAATTCGCTCATACGGTTATACGTATTGAACCGAATCCCGGCAAAGGCTTTGAATTTACAAGCCTTATAAAAGGCGGTGCTATTCCTACAGAGTTCATTCCTTCAGTCAAAAAGGGAATTGAAGCTACTTTGGAAAGAGGTATTCTTGCGGGCTTCCCTATTGTAAACGTTAAGGTAGTGCTTTTGGACGGCAGTTTCCATGCTGTTGACTCATCCGACATGGCATTCCGTACCTGCGGCTCGATTTGCTTCAAGAATGCGTTCCTGAAGGCTAATCCTATACTGCTTGAGCCTCTGATGAAAATTGAAGTCAATACACCCGATGATTATATCGGAGCGGTAACGGGTGATTTGAACCGTCGTCGCGGAAGAATTGAGTCTATGCGACGTTACCGTAAGGGTGCGCAAAAGCTGAACGGATTCGTACCTCTGAAAGAGATGTTCGGATATGCGACTTCTCTGCGTAGCCTGTCGAGCGGGAGAGCCAATTATTCAATGGAATTTTTCAATTATGTGCCTATCAGTGCCGATTTACAGCAGAAAGTTCTGAGAGAGCTTGCGGATAAGGAAAAAGAGAAGAAATAGTTCATTCAATTAACAATTAAGAATGAACAAATAACAAGTGATTTTATAAAAAGAATGTATTAATGCCCGCGAAAGCGGGTATTTTTTTTTGATGAAAATTGTATAGATTCTTTGCAATAATAATAATATTTGTATTATTTTTGATTTTTGTTTAGAATCTTATAATTCTGATGGATAGAAAACTTTTAAATACTTCGCCTGTTGAAGGCAAGACCTATTCTTTGTTCGGGACATCGGACAGCACTGATAATTATTACCGGACTATAAAAATATTTGCCGATACTGCTCTTGCTTCTAATCCTGACATTAGCAAAGTAATCGGAATTATCAGAAAATTTTCTCCTAAAAAGCGGTTTCTTAAAAATGCGATAGCACAGAACAGAAGCGAGCTTGAGATATATCCTCTGTTGAATTTGATTAACTCCGAACTGAAACAATTTACTGTAAAAACTGAAGTACATCTGAAAGGAATGCCGTTAATACAAAAAATAAAGGAAAGAAGCCTTGCTACTACAAGAGAACAGTACCATTTGTATATGCTGGAGATTGAACTGACGAACAGATTGAACCGCGAAATTTTTATAAAAGCAGATAAGAAAATCGCACTACTGCCGCATTGTTTGCAGGATTTTTCCGTTAGCTGTAAATCCGAAAAGACTGATTTTGATTATCAATGCAAGCACTGCTCAGCTAAATGCTATCAGAATCACATAAGTATGCTGTTAAAAAAGAACGGGATTGAGCCTTACATCTGGATGGGCGGGAGTTTTAAACGAATTGCAAAAAGTACTCTGAAATCCGGTAAGAGCTTTGCTGTGCTCGGAATCGCCTGCATTCCCGAATTAACCGCCGGACTGCGCCGCTGTGCTAAATACGGAATACCCGCCGTCGGCATACCGCTTAACGCAAACCGATGCCGCCGCTGGTTCGGTGAGTTTTTGCCAAATTCTGTTAATTTGGATGAAGTGGAGAAGATGATTTCTCTTACCAAAATCGAAATGGAATAAAGATAGTGTAAATTCTTTGCTTTTAAAATTTAATTTAGGTAGTTTTGTTTTTAATTTAATTTTTTATGTTACAAACAAAAAAAGAATTTAAAAAACAATCCAAATAGATAATCTTAATTGATTTGAATCCCGTAGGGATAAAATATTAATAGATAATTCAAAGTAGTTTAAATTTAAGAATCCCGTAGGGATGAAATATTTATTTTATTTGTATGGCTAACACATTTTCACAAATTTATCTGCACATCGTATTCGCTGTAAAGGGAAGAGAGAATCTAATATTTGATAAATGGAAAGATGAGCTTTATAAGTTCATTTCAGGTATAATAAAAAATGAAAATCAAAAACTAATGATAATTAATGGAATGCCTGATCATCTTCATTTATTGATTAGTGTGTCTCCGGACATCAAAATATCTGAATTTGTTAAAACAATCAAGGCTAATTCCAGTAGATTTATTAATGAAAAACAATTCGTACGTGGGAAATTTCAATGGCAAGCAGGGTATGGTTGTTTTGCATGTAATTATTTATCAGTAAAAAATGTAGTAAAATACATTGAGAATCAGCAGGCACATCATAAAAAGAAGACATTTAAAGAAGAGTATGTAGAATTTTTGAAACAATTAAATATTGAATTCAATGATATATATTT
>JBAYGQ010000275.1:0-4564 GCA_041666585.1 Bacteroidota bacterium | reverse complement strand
TTAATAATATTTCCAAAGCTAAAGAACATATCGCCTCGTTTTATAAACTTTTCAGATGCTTAAAACGAACAAAACTGCATTTTATGATAATCTCAAACTATACATTTGTAATGATAGTTTTGATGAATTCATAGTTGACAGTAAAAAAATAAATAATATTATTGAGTGGCTTTATAATGTTAATATAATCCGAACAATCCGACAGAGTTTAAAACTATTAAGACTTTTTGCATATAATTCTGAAAACAGGAATTTTATGTTTTAAACAAAACCGTTCTTTATTAGTAACAGGCAGTTTCCATAAAGAATTTCTTATTTCATTCGAATCTTGAGGTAGAATCAATTGGTATTCAAAATAATTCTGTTTCCTCAATACATTTACATGATAATCATGAACTTCCTCTACATCAGTAGCTATGTATAAAAATCCTTCTTTTTTGAGAATTTTATGATAACTTAAAATTACTTCATTATTGAACGGACGGCGTTTGATATGTTTGGTTTTAGGCCATGGGTCAGGAAACAAATAGAATATTTTTTCTATTGATTCACTCTCAATAAAATCAAATCCATTCAAAATATTATACCATAAGACCGCACTATTCGGGATGTTTTCACCAATGATTAAATTATTCAACCATTCAACAATCTGCAATCTCAATTCAAAACCGAGAATATTTTTTTCGGGATTCAACTCAGCGCTATCTAATAAAAAAATTCCTTTCCCTGCACCCACATCGAGCATATCAGGCTTTTTTCCGTTAAGAAAAACATCAGACCAGTTTATTTTATCAATAACAGGAGGATAATAGTCAACTGGATACTTCAGTTCATTTGCAGAAATATACAGATTTGGAGCGGTATGATGTCTTAATCTTTTCGGTAATGGATATTTTTTAAAATCTATTTGCATTTGTTATCTCATTTGTTTTACAAATTTACTAATGTTATTTTGAAAAAAGCATTATGTAAAAATTATGTGATGAAAAAGAATATGTATCCTGCTTTCTATTTTTATTTTATTTTTGCAAACAGAAAGTAATGTTACTTTGAAGTCAGAAAATTATTAGAATTTATTTTTTTAGGTGTTAAATGGATATAAGATTAGAAAATAAAACAGCTTTGGTTTGCGGGAGTAGCCAGGGAATCGGAAAAGCAATTGCAATACAATTTGCAGAAATGGGAGCGAATCTTATTCTTGTTGCACGCAACGAAAACGCTCTGCAAAAAGTAATTTCCGAACTGCCTACAAACAACAAACAAAAACATAATTATATAAAAACTGATTTTTCTCAATATGAAAAAGCTATTAAAACTATAAATAATTTTCTTAATAAATTCGATTTGAACTCTGTTGATATTTTAGTCAACAACAGCGGAGGACCTGCTTATGGTCAGATTTTAGAAGACACACCCGAAAAATTTATTGATGCATTTAATCAGCATTTAATTTTGAGTCATACGCTTGTTCAGGCTCTGATTAATCCGATGAAAGAAAAAAAATGGGGTAGGATATTAAACGTAATTTCTATAAGTACTAAGCAACCTATTGAAAATCTCGGTGTGTCGAATACAGTCCGTGGTGCGATGGCAAGCTGGTCTAAAACCTTATCCCGTGAGCTTGCACCTTACGGTATCACAGTTAATAATCTGCTTCCCGGATACACTGCAACCACAAGATTAGAAATTTTATTAAAAAATAATGCAGACCAAAGTGGAAAATCAATTGATGAAATCAGTTCACAAATTATTTCTTCTATACCTACAAGAAGATTCGGAAAACCAGAGGAAGTCGCATATTTAGCCGGTTTTCTGGCTTCAGATTATGCTTCATATATAACCGGAGTAAGCGTTCCTGTTGACGGAGGATTTTTGAGAAGTTTGTAAAAATTACTTTTTTAAATGATATTAAAATTCCATTTTAATTTAATGTGTTTATTAATCAACAATTTCTAAAAATATTTTTATTTAAATAATTACCGGGCAATAAACTCAAAAAGCCCATTATATAAGGCTTTCAAATGATTGACAAATTTTTATAAAAAAATTATTAAAAAATATTTTTGCTTAAATGAAATTTTTTATTGACATTTACAAAGATTTCTTGTAAATTTGAATTAGCAGTAATCTCTAAAATGCAGCAATTAGAGATTTTTACCGCAAAAAAGTCTATAAATATTCGGTACAACATTATGAAATTCGGCTACGGATGTGGTGTTTTTGCACTTATACGTTAACGAAAAAATCTATTTGTTTTAATATTAACTTATTAATAACAAATTTTTGTCGTACTTGATTATATAGATACAAAGTGTTCGGGGGAACGTTTTTAAAATAATTTTTGCGACCGATGAACGAAACAGCATTAAAGAGGGAAAATTCGTCGCAGACTTCCACAACGCATAAAAAGCGATTGTACCTGCAATTATTACTTGTGCTACTTGCACTTGGCAGTCTCTTTTTGCTTGCATCCAAATGGAACTCACAACAATCAATTTCAAAAATTACAATAACAGGAAACAAAATAATTTCTGTTTCAGAGATTGAAAATAAAATATTTGTAAATAATTTCCACCTCCCTGCAATTGATGTCGAGCTATCTCAAATCCGCGAAAGAGTCCAATCGCATTCATTTGTGAAATACGCCAATGTCTTCAAGAAAAATTCTGATGTTATAGAAGTTGAAATAACTGAGCGCAAACCGGTTGCCTATTTATTGGATGATACGGGTACAATTCGCTATACGGACGAAACAGGCAGTGTTTTTGCATACAGAATTTATAATGAAATGCCGGATTTACCCGTTATCAGCGGCGTAGCTTTTCATAATAAAATCTGTAATGAAGCATTAGCCGGAGCACTCGAAATTATAAATCAATCAAAACTTTCAAATATGTCTTTGATTTCTGAAGTATCGGAAATTATATATGAACCTGTATCCCATAGTTACAGATTATTAGTAACAGACCGGGGATACGAAATAGTTCTTGGGCAAACCAGGGATTTAAATAATAAAATGGAAATGCTTTCAAAGCTCTGGAAATCATACTTAACAAAGCAGAGTACCTGTGTAATCAGTAACATTGATTTGCGTTGGAATGAAAAAGTAGTTGTTAAATTCAAAAAAGTTTGATTAATAAAAATTAAGATAAAGCAGATTATGGCAAATCCTTCTTCATCAAAAGCAAACAAAGATACTGTTACAAAACAGGAAATTGTTGTCGGACTCGATATCGGGACTTCTAAGATTTGTTGTTTGGTCGCCTCGCCTGATAACAAGACCAATAGTCTGAATATACTTGGTATCGGCATTACAGAAAGTGACGGACTTAACCGTGGAGTTGTTGTTAATATTGAGCGTACTGTCAGGACAATAAAAAAGGTAATTGAACAGGCTGAACAACAATCGGGCATTGAGATAAAAGAAGTCATTGCAGGAATTGCAGGTGACCATATAGAAGCGTTCCAATCGAGAGGACTTGTCGGAATTTCCAATCCGAACAGAGAAATTTCTCAGAAGGATGTGGATAGGCTTATTGAGGAAAGCCGCAATGTTGCAATTTCGAACGAAAGACAAATTCTCCACATTATACCGCAGGACTACATTATTGACGGACAGGATGGAATTTTAGACCCGATAGGAATGAGCGGTGTGCGTATGGAAGGAAACGTTTACATCGTTACCGGATTAAAAACTGCCATTCAAAATATTTATAAATGCGTCGAAAGAAACGGAATTCAAATTAGAGACATAGTTCTTGAACCGCTGGCATGTAGTCATGCAGTCCTGACTGATGAAGAAAAAGAAGTGGGTACAGCCTTGATAGACATTGGAGGCGGAACAACAGATATTGCAATTTTCGAAGAAAGACTTATCCGATTCCTTTCGGTTTTTGCGATTGCAGGCAAACAGGTAACCGACGATGTACGGCGGGGTTTAGGTATTATCGCAAATCAGGCAGAAAGAATTAAACGCGAATACGGACATGCATATCTTCCTTCTATTATGAAAGACGATATTTTTATGATTCCCGGAGTCGGCGGCAGAAAACCCACCGAAGCTAAAAAAAGCTATCTGTGTCAGATTGTTCAACCGAGACTTGAGGAAATTTTTGAATTTGCTCTTGCAGAAATCAGACGTTCCGGTTTTGGCGGTAATCTCGGGGCAGGTATCGTTATCACAGGAGGATGCTCTCTAATGAGCGGTATGGAAGACCTCGCTCAGGATGTATTTGGAATGCCTGTTAAAATCGGCATCCCGTCGCGTATATCCTATTCCGGATTAGCTCCCGAGGTGGAGAATCCCATGTATTCGACTGCCGTCGGATTGGCATTATACGGTATAAAAAATGATTTTAAGCATGAAGTTGAGATTCGTGAAGCCAAAACTTCGGCTGAAATACCTGAAATAGAAACCAAAAAGAAACAGCAGAAAGAAAAAATACCGTTTTTCAAAAAAATTAAAAATTTATTTCACAGAATAATAAATATAGTTTCACAAATTTAAGCAGGTTCAAATATGGCAATCGAACTCGATACCTCATCGCTTCAGGGAGCAAGAATC
>JBAYGQ010000274.1:0-4567 GCA_041666585.1 Bacteroidota bacterium | reverse complement strand
ATCTTGTTCCACAGCTCCTGCTGTGGAACATTCCTTTACTACTTCAACCTTTACAATCCATTAATCCGTGATTCAGTCAATAAAAGACTTAACCGCAAAGTTCGCTAAGCTTTCACAAAGTTCCGCAGAGTTTTAATCTTGTTTATCTTGTTCCACAGCTCCTGCTGTGGAACATTCCTTTACTACTTCAACCTTTACAATCCATTAATCCCTAATTCAGACAATACAAGACTTAACCGCAAAGTTCGCTAAGTTTTTAATCTTGTTCCTCAATTAGTAATTTGTAATTAGTAATTAATAATTTCTCAAAGTGCCTTGTCTTGCTTTAGCTTTTCTGTCCCACTCCTGAACCATTGTTTTAAGAAATTCTTCTTTATCTTTAATCAAAGCTTTCATATCGAGACCTATGTACTGCTGAGCTAATGCCTTCGATGATATATCCGGATATTTTATCGGCTGTGGCTGATTGTATTTGGTAAGTATCAAACTCAGCAATCCGCGTGCTTTTTCCGTTTTTTCAATAGAAGTTGCAAGTACTCTCAGGGCTTCAACTGGTGAATGGAAACCGACGCTGTTTGCGGCGGCAACCCAATCCCAGCGCCACTGAGCATTGCGGATTAATTTCAGAACAGGCTTCATTTCGACTTCTGTTGCTCCTGCATCCCAAGCCGCTTTTGCTTCAATGTGAGCTTTTGACAATGATTTTTCAACCATTCTGCGAATCTCTGTAACTCGTTCCTGTCTGTCGTAAACGTCACGCATCAGATTTTGTTCGCTTTCCCGATGACATACCTGACAAGAGTTTGCAATGTTATTCAAAGGACTCTGAATATGATGGTCTGAAAATTTAATTCCGCCTTCGATTTTGTATGGCATGTGACAGTCGGCACAGGCAACACCGCGTTTAGCATGGATACCCGTTGAGTAAAGTTCAAAATCAGGGTGCTGTGCTTTCAGCATAGGGGTACGGCTCAGTTTGTGCGTCCAGTCCGAGAAATCGGCTTCGTCATAATAGGCTTCCATCGAATCTGCCGAGAATCCTTTATCCCAGGGAAAAGTAAGATAGGAGCCGGGTTTTTTGAAATAATATTCAACATGGCATTGTGCGCATACAAGAGATCGCATTTCATTGTGAGTGAAATCTTCCATCTTCTTGCCCTGCCGTTCGAATGCTTCTTTTAATGCTGGTCTTGTGATTCTCAGATTCAGTGTTTTCGGGTCGTGGCAATCCTGACAGCCGATTGGATTTACAATTTCTGCACCCATATCAATCCATTTAGATTTGTAGAATTCGGCGGTACCTATTTTTGCCATCATTCTGGGAACATCAGGACTTTTGCATGTCCAGCATGTAGCAACGGTTACATTATCATTCAACCCGCCGGAGCGCAGAATGTTGCGGATATCTCCGACAGCATGAGCATGACCTCTGCCCTGATTGTATTCTTTCGAAAAGCCGTAGCCTGCCCACAGAATAACGAGTTCGGGACTTTGTTCGAGATAATCAATTTTGGCGGAACCGCCGTACATACTACGGAAATTAGTATCAAGAGTTTTAAGGTAAGTTTCAAATTCACGGGGATAGTTCTCACCCCATACTTCGTTACGCGGCTCCCAGTCTTTAATATTTGTAACAGGCTGTAACTTTGTGATTGTTTCGGTTCTGCGTTCAATAATTGAAGCAGAGAAAATTCCGATTAAAAAAACTACTACAATCGTTACAAAAAAGATTAACCAGCCTAACCACGGCTTTTTCTGGATTCTTTCGGATAATGACATAATACACCTGAATTAATATTTTTATAAATTATTTTTATTTTTGCTTCGGGATAAAAGAATAAACAGTCGAAGACTGGCTGTGAATCCTTCCGTGCGGAGTTTCGCGATGGCACTGCCAGCATAATTTTCCTTCACCTTTTTCATAATTTCTTCCGCTTACGTTGGACGCTGTAACCGCACCGACCTGTCTGATATGGCATCGTATGCAGTTCTGCTGAACTACTTCAATACCTGCGGATTTTATTTTTATCACCTGCGGTTCAAGCCTGAATGTAAATACAAAAGAGTGCCTCATGCCGTCTTCTGCATGAAAAAGAAACTCAGTAAGGAAGTTGTCGTGCGGAACGTGGCAATCGTTGCATTTTGCTCTTTCGCGATGACTGCTATGCTGCCACGATGAATACTCGGACGTCATAACATGGCAATTAATACAGGTCTCCGGCTCGTCGGACAAATAAGAAACCGCATTCGATAACTTGACTACATTAAAAATAATACCTATTGCAATTCCGCTGATAATCAGCACGGGAAGCCGCCATTTAGAGGGAGGTTTAAGAGATTGCCACAGACTCTCTTTTTCTGACTTGTTTCTTTTAATATCCATAACTTTCTATTTTTCTTTTTAACTAAAGAATGTAATGTTTAAATTCGGAAAAATAACTCTGAATAACAAATAAAAATCACTTAAGATTGGACTCATGATAAAAACATTCCCTTTTTATATTAAAAAATATCTTAATTTTATTATTGAAGAAAATATTATTAAGAAAAAACAATGAAATACAGAATATTTGTCTTTGTTTTCATTTTCTTTATTGCAAAGGTTTCTTTTGCTCAGGTAACTCCTGTTTATGTTGTATTATTTACACATATCGAGGACAATACTCCTTCCGGTGCTTTAGGTACTTCTGAATGCAAACAGCAGTATTTGCTTTTGCGTAATAAAATGATATCGATGGCAAATCTGGCAAAGAGCTATGATGTTAAATGGTCATTTGAACCTGATTGGAAGCTGCTGGAAGCCGCTCTTATTTACGAAGATACAACAATTATAAAATCAACAAATAATAAGAATTTTTTACGTTATTTAAAAGAAGATTTAGGAGTGGCTATTGACCCTCATTCTCACGAAAAGTCCGGGTACAATTACACTGATGTAGCGCATTTGCTCGACTCCCTTGGTGTAGGAGCCACTAAAGTTATCGGTGGACATGTCTGGGATCCAAATCTTACTCAATTTCAGAACTGGGACAGGTTCAGAGTTCCTGTTAAAGGGACAAAGTATCCCTGGGCAGTTTGGCGTGGAGAAATTCTAATGGGAAGCGGTACACCGAACCATGTTAATGATCCGCTCGTAACCGGAGTTTGGAGACCTAAAGACAAACTGAATTATTTTGTTGACGATCCAAACGGCAATATTTTTTGCATAGGCAAGTATATTGGAGATATCACAAGCACAACTGAATTAATTAATTTGTACAAAAATAAAAAGGTTTCCGAGAGTTGTATGCTTACATCATCTTACCATATTAAACCTGCCGATATTACATCCCAGTTTGGATTAAGAGCAATTGAAGATACAGTATTGAAACCTTTAACAACATTACGCAACGGAGGCGAAGTTGTTCTGACTGATTTTACTGCGTTAATACAGGAATGGAAAAGTCTGTTTAACTCAAACGCCTGCATTTATGACCCTGCAGGCACAACAAATGTAGATATTGGAAACACCGAAGTCCTTGACTTAGATAAATGCTATCCGAATCCGTTTTCTAATAGGATTATAATAAAGGGTATATCCGGTGATACACAATACGAACTTTTTGATTCAAGAGGACATATAATTTGGTCAGGAAAAAATATTGAACAGAGTGATTTTTCTTATTTGGCGAATGATTTGTATTTTGTAAAAGTTAAAAATAAAAATCTCATAAAATTGATTAAGATCATTAAGTAATAAAATGATGGAGCTAAAATGTCAGCTATGAAAAGAATTCTGTTTATTCTTACTTTTATTATATTTGAAATACACTGTTCAAACCTGCTTGTTTCCGCTCCCGGCGATACAATTAAAATCAGGACTGTTGAGTTCGGTCAGGCAAAGAAAGGCAAATACCTTTTTCCCGACAGTACGAAAAGATTTGAAAAAATTATAATGAATTACAAAATAAAATGTCCCTGCGGAGAGTGGGATTATCTTGCGTTTGTATTTGCAAACGGAACAGAGATTTTCAGATATATTACACCTTATGGAAACGGATTGAATCTTGGAAACGGATTTAATTTTCCTATTGATGTAAGCGATTTCCGCACTCTACTGCATGATTCGGTTGACTTAGATGCATCTTCAAACGGACAGGAAAATCTTGAAATCAGTTTTGATTTTATTGAAGGTACTCCTCCGAGAGATGTGATTCGTTTCCAGAACATTTTCAATATATTCAAACAGTATAACAAAGACTTTGAGCAATGGCTTCCTCCAACCGATATAACTTTCAGTACTTCAGAAAAAAGTGCTCGTCTAAAGGTGATTCAAACAGGTCATGCTTTCACGGGAAATGATAACTGCAACGAGTTCTGCAAAAAAGAAGCATTTGTGAAAATTGACGGCACAACCAGATACAGACGCTTTATCTGGCGCGATGACTGTGGCAAAAATCCGATTTATCCGCAGGGAGGTACTTGGGTTTACAACCGCTCTAACTGGTGTCCGGGTGCGGAAGTACGCTATCACGATTACGAACTGACACCATACATAAGCTCGGGAGGCACTTCTTCATTAGATTAT
>JBAYGQ010000273.1:0-4572 GCA_041666585.1 Bacteroidota bacterium | reverse complement strand
TCCCCATGACGTCATGACAGTATCGGTAAAAGGAAGTAGCGCATCATTTACTGGTAAAATACCGCTTTCATTAGCAACAATTGGCATAATTTTATAGACATCTAGTGAATCAGCAATATCCGCTAATGAGTCAACTTGAAGTGCGTCCCGCTGCAATACAAATGAATGCACAGTTGTAAGCGGGGATACTTGCAAACGTTCCACATAGTATTCATTGAGGGTATAGAGTTCTGTATAAAAATTATTTTTCTTACACACTTTGAGAATATTTTTTACTATTTTTTTGGGAATCGGGTGCGATTCGATAATTGTATTATCAAGCGGATTTATAATTACGCCTCCTGCATAGGCAATATGGGGACATTGTAAGTTGGCGGATTTGATAATTGATTCGATAGAATAATGCGGTTTTGCAGTACAGAGGATAATTTTTATTCCGAGTTTATTTATGTGTCGAAGTCGCTTGATGACGAGTTCGTTTGGGTTAGGAGTATTAAATCCGACTTTTTCTCCAATTAGAACGCCATCGATATCTAAGACCAGTGCTTGTATCATGAGGTAATTATAACAGGTTAAACGTCACAAAAAGATCTATATTTTCAAAAGCCGATAATAGTTGTATAGTAAATAGAAGTCTGCCCCAACTAGCTTCATAATGATAAAAGAACTACCATCCCGTCAGGAAAAACGTGAACAAAAGTTGGAACGTCCGTTTCATGTAACGATTGTTGGTCCTGCATGTTCGGGCAAGTCAACCCTTCTAAGCGCAATTCAGGACAGGGGTTTTACCGTGCATACCGAGCCGGTTAATCCGGTGTTCCCGCTGTTTGTTGAAAATCCGCAGAAATTTGCATTTGAAAATCAACTGCATAAAACTACACAGCTTATGCAATTGGAAATCCTCGATACCAAAGCAGAAGGACTTACCAATCCACATTTCCGTGAGAGCGGGGTGCTAGCTGTTGAAGTGTATAATCGGTATCTTCATGATCAGGGATTGTTAACGGATGATCAGTATGGATATCTGCATTGGTTGCATGAACATCATTTGGTGACATTCCCGACACCTGATCTGGTTATATACCTTCATGCGCCTGATTCAGAAATACGTAAACGTATGATGAAGCGGGACGGTTTTGTTGCCCACGATCCGGTAGAACTACAGCCATATTGGGACCGGTTGCTCGTCGATTTGGAAGACCGAGGTATTCCGGTGTATCGGATAAATACAGGAGAACATCCGGTAGGGGTCACAGAAGATCTCATCATGTCTCAGGTAGATAAAATCAAAAATATCCCAGTGAATAGCCGCACATCAGCTCCGATATTGCGTTTTGCAAACAAATCTTCTTTTTAATTCCACGTGTTTTGAATATAGAGAGGTGTTCACATAAAAATCGCCGATGTCTGCGGTATAATAGCCATTGGATGTTTAGGTATAGTAGTTCGAAACAAGATTTTGTCCTTGTCAGGCATCTTTCCGGTGAAGTTTAATTTTTAAATTTAAATATCTTATTTTTAATACTAAAAAATCCCTGTTGGACTACTAGTAAAAATATTAGTGCTATTCCTAGAATTAAAGCAAATGAGTTTGGAGAGGTATTGTCTATGTAGTCCCCTATAGAATAGGCCAATAGTGCGTATGGAAGATTTGTGAGGAGCGTTAGCGTTGATAAAGTTGTAGCTCTATTCTTCGAGGTAAAAAATTCATTAAATAAAGTCGAACGTGTATTTCTAAACGTCGTAGAGCTGGTGATTCGTAAAAATATAAGAAACGCCCCAATAAAAATACCTACAAATTTTGCGAATAGAAAGGTTGTGATTAGTACAGTTGTCGTTATGATAAAAAGAGTTTTTCTTCCCAATTTTTGTTTGAATATGATATAAAAATGAGAAGCAAGCGCAGCCATTATATAACCGCATGCAAAAAGAATCCCTACGAGTTGTGGCGTTATTCCATATTCTTTTGCCTGCGATATTCCTAGAATTGATGCAGCTATCTGATATCCTGAACCAATAATTATAAAAATAATCGTAAGTTGAGTTGTATGTGAGTTTTGAAATAATTCTTTAATTCCTTTAGTATTTTGGGAAAAAAATTCTGTTAATTGATATTTTTTTGTATCGATTTTTGGTTCAATAAGTTTTAGGGCATAGCCTCCAGCAATAAATGTTACGATGGCCTGAGTAACATAGGGGAGTCTAAACCAATATTGATACATGTATCCTCCTAAAATAGATCCAAAAAATAATCCAAGCCACGTGAACGTTTCCATTCGTGAGGTGATAAAATCAAATCTACTTTCTTCTCCATTTTCTTTGAGTGAGTCGTAAACGAGTGCTTCTAGGCTTCCCGAATAGAGTGCGTCACCCAGAGCACCAGCAATAATAAGAATTAAAAACATTGGAAAAGTCTTTGCATATGCAATTCCTAACATGGTTAGGGAAAAAATAAAGTAGGATAGAATAATTGTTTTTTTTCGACCGATAATATCTGCAATAGCACCTGTTGGAATTTCAAAAAGAATGGATGCAATATAGCCAAAGGAGGATACGAGTGCAATTTCTTTAAAAGTTAAAAATTTCGTATAAAAAAATAGCCATATAGCTATTGGAAAAAACATCTGACTTATGAAAGAGAAAAGATAAGCTGTTGTTAAATTTGTTTTTACTTCATAAGACTTCATGTGTTTATTATAGCCTAACAGTGACGTAGATAAATATTAAAGAAGAATGATTAGAAATTTATATTACTAAGAAATGTGTTAATGCAATAAAGGAGGAATAATTAGTGGGAAGGTTTGGATTATATTTATCCGCTTAGAGGTAATACGTGTTACACACAAATATCTACATCGCTCTTAAATCGTCTTATGTTTAACACATCACCTACGATGATTACATCCAGCCCAACAACATGGTCTTCGCATGCCGGAAACGAGTTTGGAACGACCTGTTTTAATTCGATGTTCTCTTGTCTCTGGTTTTTTAGCTTCTTCTATCCAGCAGATCCATTCATTACGTGCCAATGGCGTAATATCTTCCCATATTGTTAGCATTTTAGGATCAGATAATAAGATTTTTTGTAAATCCAATGGTAATTTGTGCACGATGCCTGCAGAGATTTGTTTTTTATTCATAATAATTAATTTGCTAAATTTGAAAAATGATCATTATAAATATATTTAATAGATAAAAGACTTGGAAGATCTTCGCTTCGCTTGATGTAAAACTACATATTATTGCAATCGTTGTTGCAATAATAGCTCATCATTCACGAATCAAAAATTGGTTCTCACTCAAGTTTCAGTAATACAAATACGTATCTGTGGTACATTTTTTGCATATGCTGTGCATCACGGTCTGGAACCTTACGACCCCACAATTATACACAAATAGTATAATGCATTATATGAAATATACTGAACTTCATGCTCATATTGAAGGCACTGTCACAGTTAAAACTCTTGTTACACTAATAATTAAATACAAAGACTCCTCCATTATTCTTCCAGACTACTTTAGTGACTACCAAAAAGAAACAATCAAAAATTTGTACACTCTAATAAATAATCATTCAGTAATACAGGAACTTGAAAAATATTTGTATGATAGACTTGTTCTAAACTCTCCAACAAAAACTCTTATAGAATTTCTAAAGCGGGTTCCCTCTAAATTTTTAAGATACTATATTCGTAGTAGGGACGATCTTGTTTTTGTGATTGAAACAACCCTTGCCCAATA
Source organism: Bacteroidota bacterium (assembly GCA_041666585.1). Classification (GTDB taxonomy): domain Bacteria; phylum Bacteroidota; class Ignavibacteria; order Kapaibacteriales; family UBA2268; genus JBAYGQ01. The sequence continues at coordinate 828 of JBAYGQ010000273.1, read as the reverse complement.
TGGCACCGACTATGACCGAATAGAACTCATTTTCATTCCAAAATCGCTTGAAAATGAATGGATTAAAGATGACGAAATTGTAAAGACATTTTCAGATGTCTGGAAAAAAAGTGCCAGAAAAGAAAAAATTGGATTTGTTTTATCACTTAGACGTACAGGTATTGACGTATCTCCTGAAAATTGTTTCAAGATCATTGATAGATATTCAAAATATGTGAATGTGGGCATTTCCAAACTGGACATATGTGCTGATGAAAACGCTATTTCGTATACAGAATTGAGGGAATCATTGGACATTTTAAAAAATGCGAAACAGAATCTTACACTCCACATTGGAGAAACAACTTCGCGGGACATGAACTTTGTTCTCGATAATTATCCAATGGTAAAACAATTCAATCATGGAATACAAGGAGCTTTTGATAAAAATATTCTTAGCAAACTGAAAAGAAATGACGTATTACTAACAATTTGTCCATTAAGTAATATTTATACGGGAGTTCTAACAGAAGAACAGGTTATCGCAGCAATTCGTACATTTAAAAACTACAAAATCCGCTACACAATAAATAGCGACGACTCAACCATTATTAATGGTGATGTATATGCCCCCTATAAGTATTTATTGAATAAGGCCCCTGAGTTATTGGTATAAGTTGTCGGTATTTGCTGCGAACCGTGGACAGAGTTCGGACCTATTTAATGACAAACCATACTTTAATTCCTGAATTTAAATTGAATTAAAATTCATGGGTATCCGCCGCCATCTTACCACCATCCACGACTATGGTTTGCCCGTTAATATAAGAGGAGTCTGTATTAGCCAAG
>JBAYGQ010000272.1:0-4578 GCA_041666585.1 Bacteroidota bacterium | reverse complement strand
ACCTCTGATTCTTAGAAGAATGGAAGCCGCTTCTTTAAATTCTGAAATTACATTTACAGAAAAAGAGCAGACTTTGCTTGATAAAAAGTTTGTCGGTGATTGCGAAAGCATAGAAGCTTTGTGGCAATGCACAACTTGCGGTGCCTGTATGGAGGAATGTCCGGTTTTAATTGAGCATGTTCCTGCAATAGTGGAAATGCGGCGTTCACTTGTTATGATGGAAGCAAACTTTCCTCCGGAATTACAATCTTCGTTCAGTAATCTGGAAAACAATTCCACACCTTGGGCTTTCTCTTCCTCTCAACGTGCCGACTGGGCTGAAGGTACTGGTATCAAAACTGCGGCGGAAGACCCTGATTTTGATATTCTATTCTGGGTTGGATGTTCCGGAAGTTTTGACGACAGAGCTATTAAAATTTCAAAAGCATTTGCAAAACTGATGCAAATTGCAGGAATCAATTTCCGTATCCTCGGCAACGAAGAGCAGTGCAACGGAGACTTCGCACGCAGAACAGGCAATGAATACCTTGCAGATATGCTGATCAAAGCCAATCTTCAGACTTTGAGCAACTATAACTTCAAAAAAATTGTAACGATTTGTCCGCATTGTTTCAATACATTTAAAAATGAATATCCCGATTTCGGTGCTAATTATGAAGTTGTTCTTCATACAGAGTTTTTATCCGGTTTTATTAAACAGGGAAAATTAAAAATCAAGAAATTGAACGTCAAGCAACAATCTTTAGCTTATCACGATTCATGCTATTCCGGCAGATATAACAATCTTTACGAATATCCGCGTAATATTATCAATGCGATTCCGGGATTAAAATTGAATGAAGTCGAGAGATGTAAAGACAAGGGCTTTTGTTGCGGTGCCGGAGGCGGTCAGATGTTTATGGAAGAAACTGTCGGAAAAAGATGCAATATAGAAAGAACCGAAGAATTAGTATCGCTCTCACCCGACATTATTGCTCTGAACTGTCCTTTCTGTATGACAATGCTCACAGACGGAATCAAAGCTATGGATAAAGTAGATGAGATACAGGTAAAAGATATTTCTGAGATTCTTTTGGAAAATGTAGAATAAAATTCTGAATTCTAAATTATTTTTTAAGGAAAACAATAAAAAAAAATAATTATATAGTAAATAAACTTAAGAAAAAATGAAAATCATTGCAATAATTCCCGCCGGAGGCATCGGCAAACGCTTCGATACAGAGTTACCAAAGCAGTTTGTTACATATAAAAACGAACCGATTATTATTCGTACTCTAAGAGTTTTTGAAAATATTCCGGAAGTAGAAAAAATTATCATTCCTCTTAAGGCTGACTATAACAAACTTTGCATGGATTTGATTCAGTATTTCGGAATAAAAAAAAGTATTGAACTTGTAGAAGGCGGACAGGAAAGGCAGGATTCCGTTGCAAATGCTTTAGAACATCCTGATGCGCAAAACGCAGATTTTATCTTAGTTCACGATGCCGTACGTCCTTTTGCAACGGAAGATTTAATTCGACGAATAATTCAGTCGGCAATAGAATTTGGCGCATCAATCCCCGCTTTGCAACCGACTGAAACAATAAAACAAATGGATGAGAACAATTTTGTTGTGCAGACTTTCGACAGAACTAAATTAGCAACCATCCAAACACCTCAGGGATTCAAACGTGAAATAATAATGCATGCATATCAAAATGCCCAACAAAAAATGCTGAAAGCAACCGACGACGCCCAATTAGCTGAATTTGCAGGCTACCCCGTAAAAGTAATAGAAGGAGAAGATTCCAATATAAAAATCACTACAAAAATAGATTTGAGTAAAGACATCGGATAAGTAAATTCATTTTTCACTAAATATGAATTTAACCGCAAAGTACGCAAAGTCAGGATTGAGTTTCGCAAAGTTTAAATGCATAAAACAGATTCTTTCTTTCAATTCAGCATTCAGCATTCAGCATTCAGCATTCTAAATTTTCACTTTTCACTTAAAGCTTTCCCATATCCTCACAGCTTCAAACATGACAATTCCTGCGGCTACACTTACGTTCAATGAGTGTTTTGTACCGTACATCGGGATTTCAATTGAATCGTCGCAGGCCGAAATGATTTCATTATCCAAACCCGTCAGCTCGTTTCCGACTACAAGACAGCAGGGAAAATCCTGCTTTTGCAATGTTGAATAATCACGCTTTTTATCTGTTATTTCCACTGCAAAAACTTTTATACCGTTTTTCTTTATTTCTTCTATTTTTTCAAGTGCATTTTTTGCATAGCACCATGGGACTGTTTCAACCGCACCCAAAGCGGTTTTTTCAATCTCCTTACGCGGCGGATGCGGAGTATAACCGCATAGAATCAGTTCGGAAAGCCGTGCGGCGTCTGCAGACCTGAATAGTGAACCCACGTTGTACAGACTTCTTACATTTACAGCCATCAGAGACACAGGGTGATAGGGTAACGTTTTTGAATCGCTGATTGAGAGCCGTTCCTGTAAAATATCTTCGTGTGTCAGTTTTTTCATTTCAAATACTTTCTCATTTAAATCAATAATGAATAATAATAAACGTCAAAACTTGTAACTTTTTCATATTTTTTGTGTATATATATTATATAATTACAACCTGAGGTTATAATGAGAATGCAATTTACCGCTAGATATAAATTCATTCAAATTTTTTTAATAATAATTTCTGCTATTACTTTAGGAAACGTATTAAAAATACAAGCACAGACCGAATATTTCGATACAAAAGGAACAGATTTTTGGCTTACATTTATTCCGAATTATCATAATAATCAGTTTTTTGATTCTAATCCATTCCTGAAATACGGCGATTCGCTCTATATATTTATTAACGCTGACGAACCTACAACAGGCACAATAGAATACAGTGACTATAACGGAAGAAAATTCAGTCAGAATTTTTCCATTACTGATCCTAATCAGTTTTATACATTAAAATTGTGCCACTTAGATTTTGAACTTCAGGGTTACAATGACACAAGATCATTAGATTTCCGGAATCAGTCTGAAAGAATTGCACCTCAATCATTTCATGTTACTTCACAAAAAGAAGTTACTGTTTATGCTCATAGTCAGGCAAAAACAACCAGCGATGCTTTTATAGTCCTTCCTACCGACATTTTGGGAATGGACTATTTCGTTATGTCTTATAACAGCGACGGTAGTACTGACAATTTCGATCCTTTCGGAGGACTTGCAACTTCCAGTACTCCCTCTCAGTTCGCTATTGTTGCAAATCAAGATAGCACCGCAGTTACTATTTACCCTACAGACGAAACCGAATTCAACGGATACTCAATTCAGAACATTCTTTTAAATCGCGGAGACGTATATCTTGTTCAGGCTTCTATTCAAATGAGCGCCTTAAATACCGATTTAACCGGTACTAAAATCCATTCTACAAAGCCGATTTCGGTTTTTGCGGGACATCAGAGAGCCACAGTGCCTTTAACATCTTCCAACAGTCCCTCACGGGATTGTCTGATTGAGCAAATGCCGCCGATTAAAACCTGGGGGAAAAACGCATTTTTGATTCCTTACTTTCAGCCGGACAATATTACATCTATCGGTACTGATATTTACAGAATACTTTCCGGTTACGACGGTACTGAAGTTAAAATAAACAATGTACCTATCGGCACTCTTAACGAAGGCGAATTTTATGAAGGGAAACTACTGAATCCCGCTAACGTGGTATCAAACAAACCTATTTTAGTCGGACAATTTAAAAAAACTTCCGGATATTCAAGTGCTACAAATATCGGCGACCCGTTTTTAATGATAATACCTCCTGAAGAACAGTTTATGACAAGTTACAGAGTTATAAACACCCAAGCTTATGAGTATTTTCAAAACTATCCACAAGCAATTTATAAAAAAGTTTATACTGAACAATATATTACTGTTGTATGCCCTCAAAACGGTGTATCCACCATATTGATTGACGGATACCCTGTAGATTATACTCAATTTAAAAAAATACCGAATTCAAATTTTTCTTACGAACATTTCAGGGTTTCTGACGGAGTACATACTCTTTCGAGTAATGCCGTGAGATTCGGTATTTACGTATATGGATACGGTGAAGCTAATTCCTACGGTTACGTGGGTGGAATGAGTCTGAGACCTATTGACTTCCAGCCCCCTCAATTCGCATATTCCGACTCCTGCTTTTCCGTTAAAGGTGAGGTTACAGATACTACTGCTGCAGATTCTGGAATTGAGACTGTTGAATCTCATCCCGATACTTGGGATAATATTGATCTGATTATTCAGCCTTATCTAAGAAAACAAGGTAGTGTCACATTCTCTGCAAAATTGCGGAACATCTATCGGGACGGAGGATTTTCTATTCAAGCTACTGATACTTCGGGATTAGTTAATCAGAAATTTATTGATGTACCCGGTTTCACAATCGGAACAACTCAATACAAAGAGCAGGACTCACTTTTGTTGATTTCCAAAAGAACAAGATACGATACTTACTACCAAATCCCAATCTTATTAGAAAATTATGGAAAATTCCCGCATCGCGTCGAGGGAATTTCTT
>JBAYGQ010000271.1:0-4584 GCA_041666585.1 Bacteroidota bacterium | reverse complement strand
TTGATAATTAATAAAGAGCATATCAATAGTCTTTTGCAAACAAGATTTTCGGGTAAAGATAGGAATAATCGGCTTTTAGCTGATTCTAATTTCTGGTATTCTCCGCAGAAAAAATATCTCAAACTTTACACCGAAAGAGACGGAATTGCCTACGTTAAAACAGAAGATTTAATAAAATATGATGCTTCATATAATGGTATAAATATTAATTATATTCACCTTCTATACAAGGGTAAACCTTATCCTTTTAATGTAGTGTTCGATGAAAACGGTATTCTGGATTCAGGAGAGGAAATTTATTTTGCAGGCAAAAGACCTGAAGGAGACACTACATGGTTCAATGTTACTGCAAACCGTAGTGCGTTCTATTTATACATTGATTCGACTCAGATGTCGTATCAATTTAAATTTTTTCCTTTTAATGTAAATGTACAAAGTGAAATTACCGAGGTACGTATTGATAAGCATATTGAAGAAGACCATATTTATTCAGTTGGGTATGATGATATTCTGAATGGAACAGAGACGGTTCCGGGAGAAGGATGGTTTTGGGATTTTATTTCTGCAATTGCCGATACAAAATTGACCGACCCATGGGAAAAAAGAGAGTTTAAACTGGCGAATTTCATTACTCCGACTGACAATCCAACTGAATCTTTAGAATTTTCTTTTAAAGTTCAAAGCAGGGTATTCGATAAAAACCCTCTTGCTCCGAATTACCACAGATTGGCACTTATGCTAAATAGAGATTCTGTTATCAAGGATTTTTACCTGACGAGAAGGACAGATAGTACTATCAATTTTTCTCTGAGCAATGATAAAATATTTGCAGGGAGTTCTCAATGGGGGATAGTTAATAAAGGTGCATGGAAGAAAGATTTTACAATGGTTCAAACCGATGATATCTGGTTTGATTATTTAACTATTCAAGGTTCTATAAAACCGTTTGCTTACAAAGGTACAGCGAATTTTCTTGTGGATAATGTTAATACTGATTCAAAAATAATAGTTCCCGGATTTTCTGATTCATTAATTTGTGTTATTGACACAAGTAAAAATTATATTATAAATTTGGATAATATCAGAGGTACAACATTTCGTGCGGGAGCAAAAAGTTATTCACCTGCTTATTCCTCGATTTCATTGAATGATAGTCTGTTTACAGATACCTTATCAGGCTTCCATATCGCCGTTCTTAAACCGGGTAATAAATTTGAAGTAAGAAATTTTACAAATTTATCCGATAACATAAGCGATTATTTAAACTCACTGCCCTCAGGAAGTATCATTGCGATTGCATGCAACTCAAATTCTGACATGCCTCAAGGTTTAAAAAATACACTTAATTCTTTAGGCAGCACTCGTGCAAATGAGATTAACAGCGGAAATGTGTGGTTGTTTTCGGTGAACAAAGGTCAGAATACTGGTGTAACGGAGAAACTATTTGTAAACGGTTTCGGCTCTTTCTCAGGATTTATTCAGCATAATTCAGGTAGTTCTTTTGCCGGAGTACATTATTTAAAAAAAGGAACAGGCTATAACTTAATATATTCAGATAAACATTCATGTGAAAAAGCTAATATTGAAAATGTATCGCAATCAGATTTAAGAGCGACAAATACTAAGGCTGATTTAATTGTTATTACTGCTGATAGTTTGTTATCTTCTGCTAATGCTTATGCCGATTACCGCAAAAGAACTTTGGGCTTTAATACAATCGTAACAAACATTGAGGATGTTTACAAAGAGTTCAGTTACGGAATCAAAACACCGCACGCAATCAGAAGATTTCTAAAGTATGCTTATGAAAATTATCAGATACCTTTACCAAAGTATGTGGTTCTTTGGGGAAATGCTTCATGGGATGTCCGTAATGTAATGCCCAATGAGAAAAATTTTGATGTTGTTCCAACATTCGGATATCCTGTAAGTGATGTCTGGTTCACTCAGTTTAATGACAGTAATTTATATTGTCAGATGATTATTGGCAGAATACCCTGCAAAACCGATTCCGAAGGTTTTATTTATCTGAACAAAGTAAAAGAGTATGATACTTTATCCTACAAACCCTGGATGAAAACTTTTCTGTACCTATCAGGAGGAGATAATGAACGTAACAGAGTTGATTGGGCGGTATATTTAAAATCTATTGTATCACCTTATATAATTGATTCGGACTTTTGCGGGGACACAACTTCAGTAGCTAAAGTTGACCCTACTATCGGAGGAGAAGCGGAATCAACACGAATTAAAGAAAAAATAAATTCTGGTGCATTCTGGACAACATTCTTCGGGCATTCTTCTCCAACAGTATTTGATATGGACGGTTGGCATGTTGACAGACTGAACAATAAAGGTAAATTCGGAATCCTTACGACTTTGTCCTGTAATGTCGGAGCTTTTGCCGAGCCCTTTGACAATAGCCGTAACAGAGATTACATTATGTATCCCGATAAGGGTTTTGTTGCCGCTTGCGGTTCTTCAGCAACCGGAGTTATATCTGCTGAATGGAATGCATTTAATTTCATGTTGATAGCTTTGACCGAACCTGACATTAATTTACGAAGAGTTGGAGACGTGTTATATTACAGCAAATCCAAAATGTTTCAAAAAGGAGAGAGTGCATGGAATATTATGCACTTCAACTTGCTTGGCGATCCTTTAGTAAGATTCAGAGTTGATACTGTTCCAAATTTGTTTATTCAGGCTCAGGATATAAAAATTCAGAATCTTAGAAATGAAACACTTATTTCTGAAGCTGATTCTGTTATTAAAATCAGTGGTGTTGTTTATAATGCAGGTGTATGTCAGAAAGGACCTGTGGATTTATTGATTTTAATTTCTTATCAGTCGCAAATTGACTCCATAAGAGTACATTTTGAGAGTGTATGCAGATTTGCACCTTTTGAATGTTTTTTGACTATTAAAAATAAACCAGGTAACCACAATTTTACATTTATTGTTGACCCTGATTATCAAACAATTGACCCGGACAGATCAAATAATGTTTACGCAACTTCTTTGGAAGTATTCACACAATATCTGCTTCCGCTTGAACCATTAGCTTTCTGGGATGTCAAACAAACAGGGCATTTTTTCCGTGTAATCAATCCGATAAGTTCAAGCGGAGAATTCAGCTATAAATTTGATATTAAAAAATCTAAGGATACTTCATCAGTTTCGATTCGCACATCAAAAGAAAATGAAATAACGATTAAAGAAAATTATATTGATTGGAAGCCCGGTTTAAGATTTGATGATAATAGCGGATATTGGTTTTTTGCCAGCTCTGTAAGAAAATCGAATAATGAAAAAAGTCCTCCCCTTATAATCCCGTTTACTGCCAAATCTCTGCGAGATGAGACGAAAGCAGAATGGACACAGTTGAATACAACTCATTTTTCTGAAAACCATTTTGAAAATTTGGAAATAAACGGTAGTATAGATACTGCTGAAATAACATTAACAAAAAAAGTTATTCCATACAAAATAATAGGTATTAACGGCGACCAAAAAGATTACGAAAGATTTGTCGAAATAGATTATAACAACAAACCTATCATAACCTCACCTAATGTCAGCCAGGCACCGGTCGGTATTAATATGCTTGTTGTTTCTGCAATTGACGGTAGTATCAAAGAGAGAAAATATTACTATACCTGGAGTGATGATTCATCGAGTACTTATTTCAACCGGTATATGCGGGATACTGTAACAACAGATGATTATGTTTTGCTTGCAACTTGCGACCAATCTTTCCGTATGTTTTGGGAAACCGATTCAACAAAAGTCGGCTCGAAAGACACACTTAAAGCCATATTGCATGAATTCGGTTCCGTACTGATTGATTCGGTAAATAAATTCAACTCATCTTTTGTTATGTTCGGCAGGAAAGGTTCCAAACAGGGAACTATTCAGGAAGATTTAGATACAAGCGGCGGGATTGCTACTGTGCAGGGAGAAATTATTTTTCCCGATTCAACCGGAAAATTAATTACTCCTTATATCGGACCTGCAAGAAAATGGGAAAGATTTAAAGCTATCGCTTCCGGGTTGGATTCAAATTCAAAAATTACAATCAATGTTTTTGGACATAATGAAAATAGTTTCGAAGATACATTGCTTATTACAAGCAATTCTCTGACTTTCTCTTTGTCTGAGATTCCGGCACAGATTTTCCCGAAAATAAAAATAGAAGTAAAATTAGATAGATATGTGAATACTGCGAATCCAATAATAACAGGACTATCCTGCTTATATGTTCCTTTGCCCGAATTTGCTGTATTGCAAAGCCAAACAAAAATTCAAATCGATTCTGTTATGCGCGGCGAAAAAACTGCAATTCAAACTACGGTTGGAAACATTTCTAAAAGAGTTCAATCTGACAGCACGACGTTAGATATTTTATTAAATCCTGAATCCGTTCCGGAATTGTTTTCAGAACCTATTCCTCCACTGGCTGTTGACCAGTCGGAATCTGTCGTACAAAGCTTAGCTACAAAAAATCTTGAATTGGTCAATACTGTAAAAATAGTTGTTAATCCTTTAAAGAATCAGAATGAACTTTACTCTTTTAATAATTAT
>JBAYGQ010000270.1:0-4596 GCA_041666585.1 Bacteroidota bacterium | reverse complement strand
AAATCTACAAACGGCGACACACACCTTGGCGGAGATAACTTCGACCAGAGATTGATTGATTATCTTGCTGAAGAATTCAGAAAAGCCGAAGGTATAGATTTACGTAAAGACCCGATGGCATTACAGCGTTTACGTGAAGCATCCGAAAAAGCTAAAATGGAGCTTTCGCAAATGCTTCAAACAGATGTTAATCTGCCGTTTATTACGGCAACCACAGACGGTCCGAAGCATCTTAATATTCAGATTACACGTGCTAAGTTCGAAAGTCTCTGTTCGGATTTATTCGAAAAAACTTTGCGTCCATGCGAAAGTGCTATAAAAGATGCAAAAATTAATCCGTCTCAGATTGACGAAATTATTCTTGTCGGCGGATCTACACGTATTCCGAAAATTCAGGATTTAGTTAAGAATTTCTTTGGCAAAGAGCCTTCAAAAGGTGTTAATCCTGATGAAGTTGTTGCGGTAGGTGCGGCGATTCAGGGCGGTGTGCTTTCCGGAGACGTAACAGATGTATTGTTGTTAGACGTAACTCCGTTAACACTCGGAATTGAAACTCTGGGTGGTGTAACTACTCCGATGATACCTGCTAACACGACTATTCCTACACGTAAGACTGAGGTTTTCTCGACTGCGGCGGATAGTCAGACATCAGTGGAAATTCACATTTTACAGGGTGAACGTCCAATGGCACAGGATAACCGTTCTCTCGGCAGATTCCATTTGGACGGAATTCCGCCTGCACCGCGGGGCATCCCGCAGGTCGAGGTTACATTCGATATAGATGCAAACGGTATTCTTGCAGTTATGGCAAAGGATAAAGCAACTAATAAAGAGCAGAATATCAGAATAGAAGCCTCCAGCGGACTTGCGAAGGAAGAAATTGACAAAATGAAAAATGATGCTCAGACTAATGCCGCCGAGGATAAAAAGCGTCGTGATGAGATAAACATACGTAATCAGGCTGACAACCTTGTTTATTCTACAGATAAACAACTGAACGAACTCGGAGATAAAATGCCTGCGGAACACAAAGAGAAAATCAAAACCGCTAAGGAAAGATTAGAAAAAGCTATTAAAGAAAATCAGGCAGATATGCAACCTGCAATTGACGAATTGAACAAAGCCTGGAACGAGGCATCAACTCAGATGTACTCGCAGGCGGGTGCTCAGCCGGGAGCAGATGCGGGTGCCAACCCTGATATGGGTCAGCAGGGCGAACCGCAACCTAAACAAGGTGACGGCAACGTCGAAGAAGCTGATTATACTGTTGTAGATGAAAAGTAAGAAATTGATTCTATGATGAAATATTTAGGGGATTCAGTTTGCTGAATCCCCTTTTTTAATCCTCTATTTAACCTTTCAGCACATCGCACACAAGATAGAATGAGCCGATGATTAAAGCAGGTTCGCAAAACTCATTTATTTTTCTAGATGCTGTTTCCACTGATCTAAATATTTCAATATCCTGAAAACCGAGTCCAGTAGCATGTTTTGCAATGTTTTCCGGTGTTTCTGCTCTTTCAATATCAGGAATAGTTATAAATAATTTCTTGCAAATCGGCTTTAAAAATTCTAACATCCCATTTATATCTTTATCAGCCATTGCGGCAAATAATATATTTAATTTATCCGTGTAGCCGCATTTAATAAGCGTATCAACAGCCATAGCCACAGAATCGGGATTGTGCGCTGTGTCAATTATCATAGGAGGGGATTTTCTCACAAGTTCTAAACGATAGGAAATACCTGTATTAAGTTTTACGTTTTTCACGCCTGAAATTATATTTTCATCTGTAACTCCGAAATACTCAGACATGTTCTCTATAGCAGTAATCGCTGTAATCAGGTTTTTGATTTGATGCTGTCCCGCTAAAGGAATTTCTAAAGTACCGTAGGATTTATTTTTTGTATTAAGAACGAGTTTCATTCCCAAAAGGGGAGTAAATTGAATATCAGATACTTTAGCATTTTCTTCAGAATAAATTATTTTGCTTTTAGTTTCCTTTGCCTTGGATTCAAAAATATTATTAAGTTCAGGGCTGACTGAACCGAGAACTACAGGAGTATTTTGTTTGATAATTCCTGCTTTTTCGAATGCAATTTCTTCAAGGCTGTTTCCCAGATATTTTTCGTGGTCTTTTGCAACTGATGTAATCACAGACAAAACAGGTTTAAGAATATTGGTAGAATCGAACCTACCGCCCATTCCTGTTTCTACAATTGCCACATCAACTTTATTATCGGCAAAATATTTGAATGCGAGTACTGTAGTTATTTCAAAAAATGTGCATTTGTTTTCTAAGGAGAATGGGAGCAATTCCCGCGAATAGCGTACTAACTCATCATCGGAAATCTGTTTACCGTTTATTCTGATTCGCTCGTTGAATTCCAAAATATGCGGCGAAGTGTATAAACCGACTTTACAACCTGCTTCCTGCAAAACAGAAGCTATCATCGAAGAAACAGAACCTTTGCCGTTAGTACCGGCAATGTGTATTGAACTGAACTGATTCTGAGGATTGCCGCAGAACTCCAGCAATTTCTCTGTTCTTTCCAAACCGGGTTTTATGCCGAATCTCTGGAGTGAAAAGAGAAGTTCCAGTATCTGCTTTTTATTAAGTTTATTTATTTGGTTTTTATCGGACATATTTTATTTCGATTTAATTTAATATTTTGCATTTTTGTTTTTCAAATAACAAAATTAGGATATAAAATGGAAACAATTTCGTTAAAAAAGAAAGTAATCTGGATTACAGGAGCAAGCAAAGGCATAGGAGCCGCAATCGCACATCGTCTATCAGATACGGGTGCAACCCTGATTCTGAGCTCAAGTTCCGAAAATTCTTTTACGAAATTGAAAGCTGAATTTGCTTCTAATAATAACATTTATTTTTTTCCATTTAATCTGGGGGATGAGAATGAAGCGAAACTCTGTTTTGAAAAAATTCAGAATCAGTTCGGTGGAGTTGATATATTAATAAACAATGCGGGAGTTGTTTCTTTCCTATCGCTTTTAAAGACACCTTTAGAAGTATTCAACGAAATTATGAATGTTAATTTACGCGGTGCTTTTCTCTGCATTCAATCCGTTTTACCGGATATGTTAGAAAAAAAATCGGGAATTATTTTAAACATCGTTTCTGTTGTTGCAATTAAAACTTTCAGAAACAATTCCATATATTCGGCATCCAAAGCGGGATTACTGGCTATGAGCCGCTCTCTGAGGGAAGAGGTTAGAGGCCAAGGAATAAAGGTTGTTGACATTCTGCCCGGTGCTACCGAAACTGAAGCCTGGTCTGAAGAAGACCGGGAAAAATTTCATGAATTGGTTATGCAACCTGATGATGTTGCAGAAACGGTTTATAATGCTCTGCTTCTGTCTCAAAATGACAGATTGCATCTTGAAGAAATAAGAGTAAGACCACAAAAGGGAGACTTATAATCCTTTTTTCACTTTACCATCTTTTAAATATTTTCTCTTATTAGGGGGTAGTTAATTATGAATTATGAATTCTTTCATTTTTCATTTTTCATTTTTCATTTTTCACTTTACAAACTGATTTAAATAAAAGAATGTGCCGCTTTATCCGTTAATGGATTTTTATAAATGGAAATTTTAATTTTAATATAAAGGATAAATAAATGCATGACCAGTTGATTCCGATAGTAATCGAACAGACAAGCCGCGGTGAGCGCTCTTATGATATTTACTCGCGTCTGCTGAAAGAAAGAATTATTTTTATAGGGTCGCCTATTGACAGTCATATTGCAAATCTTGTGATTGCAGAGTTGCTTTTGCTTGCAAGTGATGACCCGAATAAAGATATTCATATATATATCAATTCTCCGGGCGGCAGTGTCAGCGACGGTATGGCTATCTATGATACAATGCAGTTTGTTAAACCCGATATTGTAACTATCTGTATGGGTATGGCTGCTTCAATGGCTCAGGTTTTGCTTGCCGCAGGTACTAAAGGAAAAAGGTTCGCCCTTCCCAATTCGAGAATTTTAATGCATCAGCCCTCGGGCGGAAGTCAGGGTCAGGCAACCGATATTGAAATTTATACTAACGAAATGCTCCGCATACGCCAGACACTCTATGAGATAATCGCGAAACATACGGGTAAAGATGTTGCAACAGTTAAAAAAGACAGTGACAGAGATAATTATATGTCATCGCAGGAAGCCCTGGATTACGGCATTATTGACAAAATTATGCTCCGTAGTTCTGACCTTCCCGCTACAAATATAGCAGATGTCAACAAAGAAGATAATAAATTATAAGAAAAGATAAAATGGCTAAAGGAAATAATAATCAGAATAATGCAATAAAATGCTCTTTTTGCGGAAGAACCCAGAATGAAGCAGGTGTTTTACTCGAAGGACCGAACAAAGTTTTTATATGCGACACCTGTATTAAGAACTCAAACGAACTGCTTCGTCTCAAAGAAAACAAAAGCAGTTTGATGCAGGATGTAACGGCAGTTCCGCCAAAACCTTCTGAACTGAAGCACAAACTCGACGAATACGTAATAGGACAGGAACATGCCAAACGTGTACTTTCGGTTGCGGTTTATAATCATTACCGCAGGATTT
>JBAYGQ010000269.1:0-4606 GCA_041666585.1 Bacteroidota bacterium | reverse complement strand
TCATCAAAAGTTGTAATAATAACAACAATATGTTTGATATTCGGCGGCGGCTTGTTGATATTCGGAGTTGAAAATTATTCCTTCAGTCCGGATATGTCTGCCTTCGATAAATTTTTCCATACATTGTTTCAGTCGGTTACCTCAAGAACAGCGGGTTTCAACACACTGCCGATTGAAAGTATGACAGCCGCTTCCGCTATGATTATGATTATCCTGATGTGGATAGGTGCGTCTCCGGGCTCTACCGGCGGCGGTATCAAGACTTCTACTTTTGCGGTTGTTTTTCTTGCTTTAATCAATCAGATACGCGGTAAGGAAAAGATACATATTTTTAAAAGACAGATTCCTCCTGAAAATGTTCACAGAGCTTTTCTTATTGTAGTTTCTTCTATTCTTGTACTTGGAATCGGCTGTACTATTCTCGTATGGATTGAACCGGACAAACAACCTCTCAATCTGGTTTTCGAAGCGGTATCTGCAATCGGTACTGTGGGGCTTTCTCGAAACACTTCTCCTTATCTTGGAACAGGGGGGAAGTATCTTATTATTCTTCTGATGTACATCGGTAGAATAGGTGTTCTGACATTCTTCCTTGCATTCTATAAGCCCGGTAAAGAACTGCGTTATACACTTCCGCAGTCTCCCATAAATGTAGGTTGATTCTAAAATTACTGTCTGAACCATGATTCACATGATTTGCCTGATTGCCTTGATTAATACAAAAAGTAAATCCTGTTAATCCTTTAATCCTGTAAATCAAGGTTCAGAATTTATTTCAAAATAACCAATCCCTGCGTCTGCACAAAGGTACCGCAACGCACTTTAACAATATAATAACCTATCGGAAGAAACCCGCAATTTATCTTTAATTCGTTTGTACCGGTTACACAAAACTCTTCAGTATTCAGGAATACTCTGCCTATGTAATCATAAATAACAATTTCTATTGGTGTATAATATGGGCTTGAGTATTTCAGTTTAAATGAATTATTTGCAGGATTGGGATAAATACTTATTATTTCAAAATTATCTGAAATTGTTGAATCAATTGGTGTAAAAATACCCGAAATATCCCAAATTCTTATTGTACCATCATCACTACTGCTAGCCAACTTAGTACCATCAGGACTGAAAACTACACAATTAACACTTAATGTATGCCCTGTTAATGTTATAATTTCTTTCCTTGTGCTAACATTCCAAAGTTTAACAGTACCATCATAACTAGCACTTGCCAGTTTGGTGTCATCGGGACTGAAATGAACGCTACTTACCCAATTAGTATGACCCAATAAAGTAGCAATTTCTTTACCTGTTCTTACATCCCAGAGTTTTACAGTACTATCCCAACTTCCACTTGCAACTTTATTGCCGTCCGGACTGAAAACAACAGAAGTAATTAAACCATTATGACTACGTTCAAAATTATAGCTACCAGCAGGAAAACCTACAAAGGTTTTGATTTCTTTTAAAGTTTTGGCATCCCAGAGTATTACCTCTCCCCCCGAACAACCGGTAACTAACATACTTCCATCTTTATTGAAATCAATGCTATTAACATCCGAGCTATTTTCATCTTGAGATTTAATTAAATTACCTGTATTTAAATCCCAAAGTTTCATAAAATGATCTCCGCCAACACTTGCAAGCAACCTGCCTTCAGGAATGAAAGCGATTCCGTTTGTTGAAAGGGTATTACCATTAAGTGTGTATAACAATGTATTGTTTTCACTGTCCCAAACTCTAATATCAGGACCGGCTGTATATGCAATAATTTTGCCATTAGAGCTATAAATTATTTGAGATGAATAAACCCACTTATCAGAATAAGTTTTAATTTCTTCTCCGGTATTTATATCCCAGAAACTAATTTTTTCTATATCAACGCTTGCTAGAATTGAATTAACAGGGTTAAAGCAGATAGAAGGTATCCAAACAGAACTGATCTTTAAAGTTTTAATTTCATTACCTGAATTAACATCCCAAAGTTTTAACATATTATCTATACCCGAACTTAGCAATTTTGAACCATCTGCACTAAAACTCAAAGATAAAATCGGTTCATAATGTCCTTTAAAAGTAAAAATTTCTGTATAAGTTTTGGTATCCCAAATCAATATTGTACCATTATCAGCTCCTCCTGCAATTTTTGAACCGTCGGGGCTGTAACTAACTCTATGAATCCAATTCAATTTTCCTTCTATATTATAAATTATCTTGCCATTGTTGATATCCCAAATAGATAATACCCCATCGCCACTTCCACTGGCTAATTTTGTACCATCCGGACTAAAAACCAGACTTTCTACAAATTTCTTATGACCAATAAAGGTTTGTGTAACCTCACCTGAATTAACATCCCAAAGTTTTATTGTATTATCCATACTTGAGCTTGCAATTTTGCTAGCGTCCGGACTGATGCTAATATTATAACAATATAAATATATATCAAAAAAAGTTCTGATTTCTTTGCCTGTATTTACATCCCAAAGCTTTATTGTATTATCATCGCTACTACTAGCTAATTTTGTTCCATCGGAACTGAAACAAACACTCCATACTTTTCCTGAATGCCCTTTAAAAATCTTTATAAGAGCTCCGTTGGTGGCATCCCATAATTTTACAGTTGAGTCAAAAGAAGCAGTAGCTAATTTAGTCCCATCCGGACTGTATAAAATACAAATTAATTGACCGGTATTTTCCTTTATCCTAAATATTGTATCTCCTTTGGCAATATCCCATATTAAAAATCCACGTCCTCCACAAGAAGCAATTTTTGACCCATCAGGACTGATTGAAGCATACTTCATCGTACCAGATCCAAGTACCTTGTATGGTATAGTTTGGGCATTTAAATAGGCAAAACTAATCAATGCAACAAAAACCAAAAAAATAATTCTTATTTTCATTTTAGAATTATCCTAAAATTTATTTTTTTTCAAATCATCTAAATCAATAAAACCCTGCTAATCCTTCAATCCTGTAAATCAAGGTTCAGACATTATTTCATAATAACTATGTAAACTTTTTCTCAGGCTCAATGTTTATAAGCTTATTTGTTTTTTTTGTGAATGCAATCGCTTCGTTGTGGTCTCCGTCCATAAATACAGAAAGGGTGCAGTCGGGACGATAGCTTTCCACTTTTATCAGTTTAACTACATTCTCAAATTCCTCGAATCCGTATAATAATTCACTTAGGCAGTTATGAGTCTTATAGAAGAAATCATCTTTGAATATGTTGTCCTCTCTGTCAGGATACAAAGGCAAATACTTGATATTAGCTTCTACCAGGTCTTGGAAAAAGTGTGTACCGAAAGATAATTCGGGAACGTAACCGGCGCTTTCCTTCGCCACTTCAATCAGCATAGCGGTATTGTTAATGTCGCTGTATAAAATCGGAACACCCAGCTTAATATCGCCTTTGCTTCCCCAGCGTCCGGGACCAATCAGAATAAATTTTCTTCTTGGCAGAAGTCTGTTCAGTTTGCTTACAATTTTTCCGATAGTCTGCATCCCTTCAATTGTTTCCAGTCCCGAATAACCTGTAGAATCAACATAAACAACGTATTCTATGTTCTCGACAATTCCGTTGCTTACATAATGATTTGCAGTGAAAACAACTGAATTCGGAGATATGTTTTTGGGAATCTTCACGCTTACTTCCTTCTCGAACTGGCTCTGCGGGCGGCACTGCAGAAGGTAAAGTTTTTCTCCGTCGGATGCAAATTCAATATCAACCGGTCTGCCGTAAACTTCGCGGAGTTCAGCCAGAATTATCTTTATCAGATTTATAAAGTTCGTTCTGTTTACCAAATTATTGAATGTAACAACTATATCTTCTTTGTTGAAATCAACCATTGCGCTCACGGGGTCAACAAGGGTTCCCATACGGTTGAAGGATACAATTTTTTCTAATGCGGGATAATTGCCTTTGCACTCTTTTATTAATTTAGCGAAATCAATTGTCTCGAATGTACTGGTCTCTAAATTAATAACATCTACATTATGTTGTGAATATCTCACCATTTCATCATAGGATGTATTGACCTTTAAACCCGGTTGCCCGGGACATACGAGAATAGGATAGTCATCCATTGTCCTGTCAACCGCTCTTGTACCGAGTCCCGCAACAAGTCTGATAACGCCGTCCTCCCGTTTAATACGCGTTGACCAGCGGAATTCATTATTACTGAAAGCCACACCCGCATAGCTCGGCAGATAATATTTTCCGATTCGTGTTCCGACAACTTCCTGTATTAAAATACCCATCTCTTCGCGGAAGTCGAGCAAGCCGCGCTCTTTGCGGTATTCAATCGGGTCGGGTGCAAAAGTGCTTGCATAAACTTCGGCAATTGCATTTTTCAAAGCAGAGAGCCGCTCTTCTTTTGTACCTGTATTCGATAAAAACAAACTCTTGTACTTCCCGCTGAACGAGGCTTCGAAACTGTCTTCTAATAAACTCGAAGAGCGAACAACAATAGGCTTGCCCTGCATTTCGTCAAGAATTTTATTGAATGAATCAATTGCTTCGGGAGGGAAAACAGAATTTTTAAAAATGTATTCGACGAAAGGATGTTCCTGCCTTATTTCCTCAGTTGACTGATAC
>JBAYGQ010000268.1:0-4611 GCA_041666585.1 Bacteroidota bacterium | reverse complement strand
GTATTTACCGTTGGCGCGGAGCCGAAATAAGAAACATACTCGATTTCCAGAAAGACTATCCCGAAGCTGTCGTCGTGCCGCTTGAGCAAAACTATCGTTCAACCAAAACAATTATTTCCGCCGCTGATTCTGTTATCAAAAAAAATACTCATCAGCTTAAAAAAACTCTTTGGACAGATAATCCCGAAGGCGAGCTGATTGAAATAATCGAATGTGATAATGACGGACAGGAAGCCGATGTTATAGTTAATCTCGTCGTAAAAGCAAAAACCGAAAGCGATTTCAAACCTGAAGATTTTGCTGTTTTGTACAGGACGAATGCACAGTCTCTTGCCCTCGAAAAATCTTTTATCAAAGAAAATATACCCTACGTTATTGTCGGCGGTACCTCGTTTTATCAGAGAAAAGAGATTAAAGACACTCTTGCATATTTTAAAATTCTGATTAATCCGAGCGACAGCGAATCATTGCTCAGAGTAGTAAACGAGCCGCCCCGCGGTATCGGGCTGACCTCTTTAAAACATCTCAGAACTTTTGCTCAGGACAATAAAAAATCATTATTTGATGTATTCGAAATTGCACACAAGGTGCCTGAACTTCAGACAAGAGCAGTTACAGCAGTTAAGAAATTTATCGAATTTGTTAAAAGCTATGAGATTAAAAGATTAAAACTTCCTCCCGAAGAGCTTGCGGTTGATTTCATTGAAGAGTCAGGTCTTCTGCAGATGTACAAGGATATCAATACCGAAGAGTCACTCGATAAATGGAATAATATTCAGCAGTTGCTTTCCGATATGCAGGAATTTTTCCGCAAGGAAGAAAATGCAAATATCGAAGAATATCTGCAACAGGTAACCTTAATTACAGACCTCGATAAAAAAGATATTAACCAGAAACAGGTTAAAATGATGACACTTCATTCGGCAAAAGGATTGGAATTTCCCGTTGTCGTTATCAGTGGTGTTGAGCATGGTTTGTTCCCGCTGGCTAAAGCCGAAATGCATCCCGAAGAAGAAGAAGAAGAGCGTCGATTGTTCTATGTCGGCATTACAAGAGCTATGGAAAAACTTTATATTACCTATGCATACAAAAGATTAAGATTCGGTGAGTACCGCGATTCTATGCCGTCAAAATTCATTAAAGAAATTGATGCAAAATTTTTGCAACATAAAACCGCTACAGTCGGGCAGAAACAAAATTTTGCGAACGGCTCATTCCCTACAATTTCGAAGAATAAAACTTACTCCAATAATTCGAATTTTAATAAAACAAAAAATTATAGTTACGGACAAACTGAACAGGCTACTCCTGCATCTGATACAACATATCCTTTTAAGGTAGGCGATAGGGTGAACCACGCTCATTTTGGAGCAGGCAAAGTACTTGCAATGACGGGTGTAGGGCAGAACGCCAAAGCTGTAGTTGACTTCAAGGGTGTCGGCAGAAAAGTTCTTATGCTCCAGTTCGCAAAGCTTGAGAAAATCAGTTAATAATAGTCAGTTCCAACAAATTATTATTTACTTCAATTCTAATACTACGGGACAATGGTCAGAGCCTAAGATATGAGGCTGAATGTATGCGTTTTTAACTTTATCTTTTAAGCTTTGCGATACAAAGTTATAATCAATTCTCCAGCCTACGTTGTTCTCTCTTGCACGTCCGCGCTGACTCCACCATGAATAAGTTCCGTTCTTATTATCGAACATACGGAAAGAATCAATAAAACCGAGTTTAACGAGTTCGTCTAATTTCTTGCGTTCAACTTCGAGAAAGCCGGAAGTGTTAACATTTTCTTTTGGTCTTGCAAGGTCAATTTCGTGATGAGCCGTGTTGTAGTCACCGGATATAATAATATTTTTTTCTTTTTTCAAAAGTTTCTGAATGTACCTGAAAAACTCATCATAGAATTCGAGTTTGTAATCTAACCTGTCATTGTCAGTATAGCCCTTAGGAAAATAGATATTAAACAGAGTGAAATCTTTGAATTTTACTTCGAGAAATCTGCCCTCGCCGTCGAATTTTTCTTTACCGAATTTATTATTTAATTCGAGTGGTTCAGTTTTTGAAAAAATTGCAACACCGCTGTAGCCCTTCTTTACGGAGCAGGTATGAAAATAAGAATTATATCCTTTAGGTGATCGCAGTTCTTCTGTAATCTGTTCAAGGTCGGCTTTTATTTCCTGCAGGCAGATAATATCAGGCTTTTCGGCAGAGATATAAGAAAACAATTTATTTTCTTTAGTTACTACATCAAAACGTTTACTTTCGTTTTGACCTGTAACCGCCCTATACCCGTTTATATTCCAAGAAACTATTTTCATTATATTTTTACCTTACTAATCTATCCAAAATTTCTCCCCTTTTTAATGCTCGGTAAATTTCCCCTACTTTTCAAGGAGGGGCAGGGGTGGTTCTTGAATCTGAATTAACAATTTCTACAATTCTTTACCCAAAGGCAGTGTAAACGAAAAAGTAGTACCTGAATTCACCTTGCTTTCAACTTCGATTTTGCCGTTGTTTTTTTCAACTAAATCTTTACACAAAATCAGACCGAGACCTGTTCCTTTTTCATTTGCTGTGCCTGCTGTAGAATGGTTAGAATCAATACGGAAAAGTTTTTTCAAGTCTTCGGGTTCAATGCCTATTCCATCGTCGGCTACAAAAAGTCTGGCGAATTTATCATTTTCTTTTTTGGAACTGATAGTAATTTTTCCGTGTATTTTAGTGAATTTAATTGCATTGGAAATAAGGTTCCGAAAAATAGTGTTGACCATATTGACATCTGCTAACAGGTACAAATCTTCAGGTATCTTGTTAATTAATTTAATCTTTTTCTGATTTGCTACAGCCTGTAACAGCAATAGTATTAACTGCACAAGTTTTGATACCTGAAAATTATCGGGATTATATTCGATTACACCTCTTTGCAGTCTTGACCATTGGAGGAGGTTTTCAAGTAATTTAAACAGATGCTCCGCTGATGAATGCATATCGTTTGCCAACTCACGGATTTCATCTTGATTCAGGCTGTTCAAGTCCCTTGATAAAATCTCTGCATACCCGAGTAATCCCTGAAATGGTCCTTTAAGGTCGTGTGCTATTATTGTAAAAAATTTATCTTTGCTCGCATTCAAATCTTTTAAATTCACCTCAGATTCAGCGAGTTTCACATTCAGAGCTGATAAGTTCTTAGCATGTTTTTCGATTAATTCCCTCGAAAGTTGAAGCTCTTCGATAAGCTTATTTATTTCTTCTTCTGTATTTTTTCTTGCTGTAACATCTCGGATAATTCCGCAGGCACACCACTGTCCTTTAAGTTTAACAGGGGAGAGAGACACTTCAATCGGAAGTACAGAGCCGTTTTTTCGTTTAGCTTGCAGTTCTATAGTTTTGTGTATAAAATCACCTGTACCGTTGTCAACAAAATCCGAAAATCCTGTTTTATAGTATTTATAGAACGACTCCGGTGCGACCAGATTGACAAGTTCATTGCCGATAGCTTCAACCTGAGTGTATCCGAAAATTTCGGTAGCGGCATCGTTCCAGAAAGAAATCTTTTTATCGTTTCCGATGAAAATAATTGCATCTCTGGCAGAGCTGGCGATACTTCGGAATTTTTCTTCGCTGTCTCTTAATTCTGTTAAAGCTCTTGCATGCACACTTTCCATCTTGTGCCTAAAAAGTGCAAAATCAATAAGAATCGGTAATTGAGACTTGAGTTCAATGTCTTTTGTTATATATCCGTAAGGAGCGGTTTCTTTTGCACGTTGAATAGAAATTTCATCGGTATGGGCTGTAAGATAAATTACGGGAATATTCCATTTTTCATTAATTATAATCGTTGCTTCAATACCGTCGAGCTTGCCTGGAAGTGAAATGTCCATCAGAATTAAATCCGGAGGCTTTTCTTCAATTAGTTTGAAAGCCTCGTCTGCAGTTGATGCGATACCTGTTACATCGTAATCATTAAATTTTAGCAGTAATCGTACATTGGTTGATATAATTACCTGATCTTCTACAATTAGAATCTTTGCTTTAGCCATTTGATTTAAATAAATTATTCATCATTTTTCAATCTCGTTTTTGTCTTAATTAATGACGTTAGCGTTTTATTTTAACACTAATTATAAATATAATTAATGTTAGTATTTAAATACAAAATACGTATTAATTTGAATAATTACAAGAAAATTTCTAATTTTATCAAAAAAACTCCCGTTAAATAAAACAGTAGTTTTTTTTATAACCAAATTAATCTTAGAATTTAAAACCTGTTAGAGCTTTCATATATTGAGCTCGCTCGTATGCAGCCGGGTCAGAAACTTTAATCTGGCTCATACTGCCCTGCATTTGACTTACAGATTCGTATTCGTGAAGTATCATCCACTCTGATATTTCATTTTCAATAATTTTAATATGATTAACACCGTTCTTAAGCAGAACAGAGCATAGCATAGTAACATCTGCACCTGCCATCAGCATTTTTATAACATCTTCTCCAGTGTGGATTCCGCTTGTAGCAGCTAATTGTGCTTTGATTCTGCCTTTAAGGATAGCAATCCAACGCATCGGAAGTCTGTTTGCCTCAGAATAACTTAAAACAATATTCGG
>JBAYGQ010000267.1:0-4624 GCA_041666585.1 Bacteroidota bacterium | reverse complement strand
ACATATTTAAAATAAAATAAAAAATGAACCGTATAATTTTAGGTATATAAAGAAATTCATAAATCAGCCTTTTTTATTATATAAATCATTATTTTAGCATTACATGAAAAATCAAGAACGGATGCTTTTCATTTGGCAACTGCTGTCCGGTTTGAAATAGATTATTTATTATCCTGGAATTGCAAACATATAGCTAATGCGGTGGTATCGCATAAAATCAGGGAATTTAATGAAATGAATTCTTTATATGTTCCAATTCTTTGTACACCATTTGAACTAATGGAGGCATAAAATGTGGAAAGACAAAATAGTTGAGCAAGTCAGAAAAAACAGAGAAAAGATTTTTGCCGAATTCGACTACGATATGAAGAAATATTCGAAACATATTGTTGAAGAACAAAAAAAACAGACAAGAAAAATTATTTCTTTAGAAGAAATGAAAAGCATTAACCTGGAAGACTGATGAAAACGGCAACTGGCAGAAAGATTACAAAATTTATGACCATCTCGGCTCGCTTAGATTAATACATTAGTTTTGTAATTATTATTTCAATGTAAAATCATCAAGTATGAAAAGAATCGGAATTATCGGCGGTACATTCAATCCTGTGCATAACGCACATCTGATAATAGCTGAGCATTTTTGCAATTCAATGAAACTTGATATCTGCATTTTTATTCCCGCAAACATTTCTCCCTTTAAAGTTGATGATAAAAAAGCAAATGAAAATAATACAGAGCATCGTCTGAAAATGCTGGAACTCGCTATTGAAGGACATCCGAAATTCAGGATTGATACTTATGAAATCAGCAAGGGCGGTGTTTCTTATTCCTACGATACATTGCAATATCTGAAAAATAAATATCCCGCTGACATACTGTTTATGCTGATAGGAAGCGACCAGGCACTCAGCTTTCACGATTGGGGAAACTGGGAAAAGATTCTGCAAATAGTTCAGGTTTGCGTTGCCCTAAAAAATGAGGATATAGAAAAAACTTCATTAATAGAATCCATCTTAAAAAATGAAGTTCATCCTCCCGTTTTTCTGAATTCCCCTCTAATCGAAATTTCCTCCTCAATCATCCGCCGGCGCATTTCCGACAGCAAACCTATCCACAACCTTGTTCCCGCCGAAGTAGAAAAGTACATCTTAGAGAATCGGCTATATTAATAGCTTACAAATACGCTGTCATTCTGAACTCGGTTCTGTTTTAAATTGTACCTATGATGTCATTCCGGCTTGTCCGGAATCGGTTTTTAGAAGATATAATTTAGAAGAAAGAAAGTAGAATAGACGCCCTCGTCTGTTCACTTTAGTAATAGAAAAAGGATTGAAGAAGATTCCGGACAAGCCGGAATGACAGTGTCCTTAATGAATAATTTAGGTAGGGTCAATTATTAATTAGAATCTTGCATTTTCAATAAATTCAGCATTCAGAATTCAGAATTTTATTTTTGTTTCTCAAAGATTTCATAACAAAAAAGGATGTGATTAGAAGGTTAATGTTCCCCCTTCAGCCGCTTCTGAAGAATTGTATTGATGTTCTTCTTCTGCATAATTGCAACTCCTACGGAAAGCCTTCTCGAAGCTTCAGGTCTTGATTTATACAGAACATTTTTACATCCGACAGCCATAAGAGTGGAGCCGCCGCCGTCAAGATTCATAGCTTCGTAACAACCGAGCTGTTTCATTATAGTTGACAACTGAGCAAGAGTAGCACCGTACTTTCCGTCATTGGGACAGTTCGATTCAACTGCAACGAGAAATAATTTGCGATTATATTTATCTGTTCCTATTGCGGTTCTCGGTAATTGCTGATTGATGAATCTTCTGCCTTTCGAACCTTCCTCATAAGCTTCGTGCTTTGCCAGACCATGCCTGACTAATCGCGGAGTACCTGAAACGGAGTTGTAAAATTCGTTGCTCTCGTAAACATTCGTTGAGAATCTGAATTTTAAAATATCATCTTTTTTGGGAAGAGACTTCTGAGGGAAATCCGAACCGAATGAGATAAGACAGCCTTTATCGGGAATTTCCACTGCACCTGTATCAATGCCGATTACTCTGCATCTGATTTCTTTGTTAACAGTGGGAGTATCAAGATAAACAAGCTGTGCTTTATACAATTTATATTCTGACATCTCAGAGCGTCTCGAAAGAAAAATCTCTTGTCTAAGTTTCAACGTATCAAACTCGACTTCTGTGGAATCGTTTAAAATCGAGTCCTGCTCTGATTCGGTAATCTCTTTAATAGCCTGATTAAGCTCCCAGTCTAAATTTTGTTTCGATATAAAAGGAATAGTATCACCGCTAAAGTGATTGTACATAATTATTCCTGAGGTATCAGTACGGCGGTTAATGTTATCTAAAGAAAATAATTTTCTATTTAACTCAACAGAACCATCCATAAAGAAATTATCAATATACATACGCGAATCTTCATCGAAAAAAGCAGCTGACCATCTTTTATGAGTTCTCATTTCAACCACTTCTCCGTTGATGACAGTAGGACCTATCGGAGTATTATGATAAGCCCTCCAGAAGTTTCCGTTAACTGCACCGAGTACATTATAATCTGTTGTTGTGTCAGAGCGGCGAATCATATCCTGAAGTTTCTCCAATTCATCAGCAAGATTTTTAGCTTTTAGAACTCCCAATTTAATTTCTGTATTAAGCAAGTCCGCTTCAATTACGTGGACTGTGATATGTTTTTTGGGCTTACCGAAATGGATAACTCTGTAATAAACTCCTGCCTCAAGAGTAGTATCCTGCATAATTGCGGAAACGGAAGTATTGATTTTAGCCGGTGCATAATACCTTACTCTGCGTCTTCTTTTTTTCTTGGATTTAGTTGATTTCGAGTTTTTATATTTAGTGGTATTTGCAACTTTAGTTTTAGTTGATTTAGTCTGCTTGCTTTTTGTTGTTTTGCAGAAAATATAAGAATCGACAGGTAAAAAAGATAACAAAAAAATGAGCAGAAGTGCGTAGTGAAGGAAGTATTTAATAGTATATTTTTTTCTTTGAATCATGCGTCTTTTCCGTTTGCGTAAAAACAAAAATAAGAAATTTTTATTTAATAGTAGAATTTAGAGTGGAAGCGGAATTTTTAGTTAAAAATTGATTTTAATAACAATATTTTATTAAATTTGTTTTTTCTGTCTAATCCTGATAACAAAGAAAAACAAATATTTACTCACATAGACCGGAGCTTATTATGGATTACAAAACAATTATTTTTGAAAAAAAAGAGAATTATGTTCTGATAACCCTGAACAGACCTGAAAAAATGAATGCTTTAAATAAGCAAATGTTCGACGAACTCGATGATGCTTTTCAGATAATTGAATTAGACGAGACCGTCAGAGCATTGATTTTAACAGGTACAGGTGAAAAAGCATTTGCCGCAGGAGCGGATATCAAAGAACTAAACGATAGCAACAAATTATCAGGAAAATTATTTTCTGAATACGGTTCAAAAGTTATGCAAAGACTTGCACAACTGAGAATCCCGACAATAGCTGCAATTAACGGATTTGCTCTCGGAGGCGGATGTGAGCTTACACTTGCCTGCCACATGCGTTTTGCTTCGGAAAATGCCAAAATGGGACAGCCCGAAGTTAATCTCGGTATTATCCCGGGATACGGCGGTACCCAGCGTTTAACGCATCTTGTAGGCAGAGCGAAAGCGATGGAATTAATTTTAACAGGGAATCTGATAAATGCGGTTGATGCAGAAAAAATCGGTCTTGTGAATGCGGTATATAAATTAGAAGAGCTACTGCCAAAAACCGAAGAATTTGTAAAATTGATATTATCAAAAGCTCCTCTGGCTGTATCGGCGGGAGTTGAGTGCATCCTGTCTGCTGATGAATTGTCACCTTTAGAGGGACTTGCATTCGAATCGAGAAAATTCGGCGAAGTGTGCGGAACTGAAGATTTCAAAGAAGGTACAAAAGCCTTTTTGGAAAAACGTCAGGCAAATTTCAAAGCTTGTTGATGTTAAACGGATAATAAATTGAGCTTAATTTCATTTTTTTATAATGCAGTTGTTATCCCTGTTATCAGGTTGATTATTATTCTGTGCTTACCTTTCAATAAAAAATTAAAAGAGCGGCAACTCAATTGGGAGAAGTCGCTCTTATCACTTTCTGAACTTGCGGATAAAAACTTTTCTTATAGAATCTGGGTTCATGCGGCTTCTATGGGTGAGTTCGAGCAGGCAAAACCCGTAATTGAAAAGTTAAAGAATTATATCCCTAATCTTTGTGTTATAGTTTCTTTCTATTCTCCGTCAGGTTATCTCAATCAGAAAACATATAAATTCGCAGATGCCGTAGTTTATATGCCTGTTGATATAAAAAAGAAAGCCGATATTTTTATTAACATGATGAAACCCGATTTAGCTCTTTTCGTTCGCTATGATGTCTGGAGAAATCACCTTGAGTTGTTGCATAAAAAGAACATACCTGTTTATTTAATAAACGCAACCGTTCCGAACAGCAGTTTTATGCGTTTCGGTTTACTTGTTCCATTTATGCGCTCAAATTATAATTTTTACAAAAAGATATTTACGGTAGGACAGAACCATTCTGAATATTTTGTCAATCTCGAAATTGATT
>JBAYGQ010000266.1:0-4627 GCA_041666585.1 Bacteroidota bacterium | reverse complement strand
CTCCATTTTATTGATTGCACTTTTTACAATTCTTTTACATTTCACAATGCTCATAATAACAATTTCAATCTTACATTAAGTAAGTGTTTCTTTAAAAAAAATCTTTCTTGCTGTTGTAGTGGTATAAATTGTAATTGGATTCATTTTGAAAACATTACCGTAGAAGAAACTATGTTGGTTTGGGGGTTTGGGCAAATGAACTTTTTTGACATTAAAGCAAGGAAACTCAATTTATCTGGTAGCCCTCATTTACCTAGATGTACAAATATCAAGATTACATTAGGTAGGCTAAATATTAATGCTATTTCAGTACAGCCTCTAAATGATGAAAAAAGGTTTTCAGTTGTAATTGAGAAGTGTCACGAATCTCTTATTAGTATAGTCAGATTACTTTTTCCGTCGATTTCTATCTTAGAAATTTACACTGAAAAAGGTTCATTTTTTGGCTCAGGTTAATATTATGATTTAATGAATTGCCCTGAAAAAGCAATTCATTTTTTTATTAAACAAGCATATTAAAAGCCATCGTAAGATGGCTTTTAATATGCTTGTTTATTTCTTTAAATCTGTGAATACTATGAGTCTTTGTGAACGACTTTTGAGTATAGTATTCCAGAATCCTGTACAAGTAATTAAATTCAAATGTACTCCACCATCATCTGAATAAAATACATTTGAAGCATCTGCTTTTGGACTGTATTTTTTAATTTCTCTTACAACAAAAGTAATAGTAACTCCGTTGCTATTTTCAACTTGTATCTCATCTCCTTTTTTCAACTTATACAAATCATCAAAAACAGCAGGTTGATTATTTACCCAACCAGAATGTCCATCCATAACAGCACTACCAATTTCACCAGGCATAGTGCCTAGATGAAACCAGCCTACAGTGTCTGGACCTATTGGTGAATCCATTAATCCATTTTTTGTAAGTCCTACATTTTCAATAGAAGCATCAACTTTAATAGAGGGAATCTTAATACGTACTGGGTGTGTAATATTAGATAATTCTATTTTGTTTGGTGTTACTGGAGATATAGTACTTGCAATAGGTAACAGTGAATCATTCGAATTTTTTATACTGAATACACTAATAGTAGCAATTGAAATTACTACTACTATAAGTATTACTAGTATTGATTTTTGTTTTAATAGACGTTTCAAAATTACAATTATAGATTTTATATACAATAGATTTCAAGATATGTTATACACACATACCTCAATAGTACCATTTACGAAGGGTGTGTGCTAATGGGAGGATAAGTTGATTTTTGGATTAGTTTTTGTATTCGGACGTTGGACATCCGTCAGAAAGACAGTTCTTGTTTAATAAATTTTTTCAGCGATGAATACAGCCAGCCCAACAACAAGGACGCCTCATTCCACTTTTGAGTTTTGAAAGTCCTACCTTAATCCGACGATTCCTCGTCTCTAGTTGCTTTGCAGAGATTATCCAACAAATCCATTCATTGCGCGCAAGTGGTGTAATATCTTTCCATGTTGCAAATGCTTTAGAATTACCAACAAAGGCTTTTTTTAAATCTAAAGGAATTTTATGAACTACACCATTAGTAAAATTATTTGCACTGGAATTCTTCATGTGAATAATTATAACAAAAAATTAGAATTTTGTATTTCGTCTTTCATGATAATATATCTATTCTATAATTCTAACGAATTGTAGAATGCTTTTACCGTATGTCGTATGCTTCGCATTCAAAATAATGTGAGCCACAATAATTTGCTTAACGTCTTAAGTAAATTTTCCAGCCCCGGACTCAGCTATTTTTCTACTGAAAAATTATGCTTCCGTCTTCATAAAAGCGAAACAGACTGGAGTAGTCCAGTCTGTTTATACTCACGCTTTTGTGGGTGTTTGACAGGTAGAACCAAGTTTAATCCTTGCTTCACAAGGCGGATTAATACTTTTTCGTTATGTAGGCTCGATCTTTCTTGTGCGACTAACTATTTTTAATAAAATCCATTGTGCTGATATACATTTCTGTAAATAAATTATCAAGCATTGGGCTAATATCTTTACATTTTTCGGCAATCTTTTTTGCTCCTTCCAAATAAGCTATTCGATGGTCTTTATCGAGCAGTGTATTGTGACCATCAAGGTTTATTGCAGAAATCTGATCAGCCAATTTTACTCGTCGTACAGAGTCATTTTCCATACTGATGTGATCAGCTTGCTTTTGTTTTCTTTCTGCAACAGGCAGTTCAGAAAAGCTAGGCAGGTCTGTAAGTCCTTTAACAATTCTAGCAATCTCCGAACCAAATTCTTTTTCTATTATTTCGATAGTTATAGGAGTATCTTCGACAACGTCATGAAGCCATGCAGATGAGATCTCCTGAAAACTTCCGCCAGAGAGAGTTACCAGTTCGGCAACTTTTTTAGGATGAAAAATGTAAGGTGTTTTGAGAGCATCTTTTTCAGTTTGTCCTTCATGTGCCTTTGTTGCAAATTCTTCTGCTTTTTTAATTAGAGTGTCGTCCATATTTATCATTATATCAGAATACACTGAGAACACACTTCTCAATAGTGCCTTAAAAGGTAATCCTATAGAGAAACGCGAGTACGCTTATCGAACCTTACAGGTTAATTGAACACTCCGTGTGCATAATTTTACGTGGTCACAAGTTGCTAAATTTTTTACTTTTTAAAATCGTAAAAAATGTAAGTACTTGCCGACCCCAGCTCGTGATTTTGTGTGCTCACAAAATATCACTGTGCTTTCACAAAAGCGAAAAAGACTGGAGCAGTCCAGTCTTTTTAAATTCTCGCTTTTGTGACCCTACAGAGAATCGAACTCTGATTCCATCCTTGAGAAGGATGTGTCCTAACCGTTAGACGATAGGGCCAAGATATAATTACTGATTATCAATTACTGATTACTAATGTAAAACCGATGTGTCCGACCCATGGCCTATGTAACTTACGTTACGCGCCATCCGTTACGATAGGGCCAAGATATAATTACTGATTACTAATTATTAATTAATTTAATCACACTTCAAAATACCAGAAAAATCAGTTTTTATCAAGTAAAATGTTAAATGGAGCAGTACAGATACTGCTCCATTATTTTTTTGCTACGTTTCCAAATGTTGATTGGCTACGTATTCATTTACGGTTTTAAACCGGTACTTGGAAGAATTGTGTGGAAATTCTTCCAACGGTTCAATTTTGAAATCACCATCAGGTCGGTAATAAAAAGAACGTGAGTTTTTAAAAGTTTCTATATCTATAATACCGCCCGGTACATATATACCACCTGTTAAATGTTCAAGTATAGTGCCACAACGCACCAAGATAGGGTGAGTATTTTCCGTAATTGGAAGGGATACCCAATTTTCTTTGTGCCAGACCTTAAAATCAGTAATTGATTTTAAGACAATTGAAGCAATTACATTGGCATTAAGTGGATTTGAATGACTATTCGGATACTCCAATTGTTCACGTACGGTACCTTTAAAGAATTCAGATTCAATAATCTCCATTGAAGTGGCGATTACTGACATCAAGTCATTTAAAAATGTATCAAAATCTGAATTAAAGACCTTAGAATAATGTCCACCAAATGTAGCCTTATTCTTGACGGTTACTTCGATTGGGTGATTTGTTAAAATCACAATTCCAGTACGTTCCAGACCTTTACGCATGGTTTGAATTGCAGACTCATTTCTTGCTTTTAATTCTGCCCAGTTTAAAGTTGGGAAGTCTATCATTTGCTGTTGCATGACTTATATGTTTAGTTGTGAGAAAATCTATTTATTTAAAAAATGGTAACATTATTTTTAATACAAGTCAAACTGGGTATATGTTTTCTTTTTAATAATATGGTAAAATAATTTTATTATTATAATGCTTTAAAATATTATGTTGATGTTTACTTTAGGACGTATATTGTTTGGTGCATACTTCTTGTTTTCAGGTATCAATCATTTCAAAGATGAGAAAATGCTAATTGGTTATGCAAAGAGTAAAGGAGTACCATCATCTCGTGTAGCCGTATTACTCACTGGTGCAATGCTCATGGTTGGTGGTCTTGGTATTATGGCCAACATAAATGTTGGTGAATCAGCAATGCTTATAGTTTTGTTCTTGATTCCAACAACATTTATGATGCATAATTTCTGGAAAACACACGATCCTGCACATAAGGCTTCTGATAAGGCAGCTTTCATAAGAAATCTCGCATTTATTGGTGCTTTATTGATGATGATATAAGAGATATTAAACCTCTTTTTGCTCTCCAAAACTCTCTGTGAAAACAGAGAGTTTTTTGTATGCTATAATCTCCATATGAATGATATAGGTACTCTATATATAGTTGCAACTCCGATTGGCAATCTCGAAGATATTACTCTTCGAGCTTTGCGTATTCTAAAAGAAGTTGATGTTATTTTATGTGAAGATACTCGTACTACAAAAAAACTTTTGTCTAAATACGATATATATACCAAGACTATGAGTTATCATGCTCATAGTACTTCCGGTAAAGAATCAGCAATTGTTCGAATGTTGTCTGAAGGTAAAAATCTTGCTCTCGTTTCTGATGCTGGTACACCTTGTATTTCTGACCCAGGAGTATTGTTGGTCCAAAATACACGAGAGATT
>JBAYGQ010000265.1:0-4630 GCA_041666585.1 Bacteroidota bacterium | reverse complement strand
GATGTCGGCTCATCGCATCCTGGGGCTGGAGAAGGTCCCAAGGGTTTGGCTGTTCGCCAATTAAAGCGGTACGTGAGCTGGGTTCAGAACGTCGTGAGACAGTTCGGTCCCTATCCTATGCGGGCGCAGGACAATTGTGGGACCCCGTTTTTAGTACGAGAGGACCGAAACGCCCGGACCTACGGTGAATCTGTTGTTACGCCAGTAGCATTGCAGAGTAGCCATGTCCGGAAAGGATAAGCGCTGAAAGCATCTCAAGCGCGAAACCTATCCCGAGATTAGTTGTCCCAATTAGTAAGGACCCAAGTAGATTACTTGGTTGATAGGCTTTACGTGGAAGCGTAGTAATACGTGGAGCGGAGAAGTACTAATAGTCCGAGGGCTTACCGTAATATTTTTTTTGGGATGTTATCCCCTCATAGGTCTTCATGACCCGGCATTGTTAATGCCCTTTTGTTTTACTCTTCCTCTTGAATTGTATTTTGAAAATTTATATACTAATTGCTCGGTGATTCTATCACGGGGGGTACACCTCTTCCCTTTCCGAACAGAGAAGTTAAGCCCCGTTGAGCCGATGGTACTGCTCCTTTCAGGTGTGGGAGAGTAGGTCGTTGCCGAGCTATTTATTTTAAAAAACTCTTTGGATTTTTCCTTAGGGTTTTTTTTTGTTTATTCCAATATTATGTAATTTTACATTTATGCTACATCACATTTTAAAAAACAAAATAATTATTATAATTGCTTTAGCATTAGTAATTTGTTCCTGTGCTTCTACAAAGACTGACAGCTATTCAGAGCTTAGCGGCACTTTCATACAAAAGCCTTTCATTAATAAAATAGGTCAGGAAAAACCTAAGTTCAAGGAATGGTATTTTGTTGTTTCCGATACTTCCGAATATTTCGTAAAGCTCAGCAAATCAAAGGTACCGTTGGAAAAAATAAAGCAATCAGAAAATAAAAAATGCAGAATAAAGGGAATCATTCGGTTCGGTATGTTTGATTCCGAAGACCCTAATGTCCAGAGCAGAGCAGGTGAGTACTTGGAGCTATTAGAGATAGAATCAGAATAAATTAGTTTTTAAAGTTCGTAAAGTTTATAAAGATTTTAAAGTTAAAACAAGTATTTTAAATCAATACCTGCCTGATAATAGATTATTCGCCAATGCGCATCTGCTCTTAAATCACAAATCTCCGGAGAACAATTAGTATTTATTTGCTTTACTACCGGATTTAAGGGGTAATCAATTGATACAAAAGGTGAAATCATAAAACCTTCATACTCGAAATCATAGGTTAATCCTGCTTTTAAGCCAAACCTGAAATCATTTTTATAAGGTATTTTTCCTTCAGTTACAAAGATAGTTCTATTGCTGTCTGCATATCTATACCCATATTTTTCAGGGTCCTCGTTAACCGGAAAACGGGCCTTTTTTGGCGATATTAAACGATATATCTCATCATATTTGCTGTCAATCAGGTAATTTAATGATACTCCTGCGAATATTCCTAATTTTATAAAAGGTAATTTAATTTTTGGCAAAATATCCAGACTTAATAATGTGTACTGAATATCCCATTCAAATCGGGTTTCGCACATTACTACTTCATTTTGATCGGTAACTTCGTTATAAATTGCAATAGGGAATATGTTGGAATTAAAGTAATTGTTAGAGAAACTATTATAATAGAACCTGGTAATTATTGATGATTCTAATCCAATTTTTAATGGATATTCAAAAGTGATACCGGAAAAATAAGAACTTTTATTAAAATCATTCATAAGAGAACAAGAACAGTAGTAAGCATATTGAACATCGTTGTATGCATTGAGATAGCCTCCAGTTACGCCGATAGCGTAATTATACGGTTCGCAATTTGCAGTTTCAAAAGAAATGAAAACAACAAAAATAATTAGTAACCGAAGCTTTAATTGAGTTTCCATATTTGCTTCCTTGTTATATTCAATTTAAGAATAAGAAAGAATAAATAATTAAAAAATCTTTAACTCTACCAACTACTCTCTACCCAGTTTCTCTCTTGCTTCTTCTATAGAATTCACAAAAAATATTCGGCCGGTTTTGTTGCTTTCGTAAATGAAATCTTTTATACTTTTGCTTTTATACTTTGAAAAGTCTCCTACGATAGCCAGCATTAAATCATAGTTTGAGAACTTCTGTAAAATATCTCCCGCAATACCTGTTTTCAAATCGAAAAAATCAGATGTGATGTTTTTTTCATTGATGATTATCTTTCTTGCTCCCTGTTCACTGCAATCAGCAATTAAATCCAATGCATCCCTCGTATTTCTGATTTCAATAATATCTGAAATCAGTTCTGCGATGCAGTTACCGTTTTCATTATGTATCACAATTCTCATTAATAGTACCGTATTTACTGATTAACACAGGTTATTCCGGTTATTGAAAAATCAATATTATAAATAATGAATATTTTATTTCTAAAATCTAAGAATATATTTTTTCATTTCCAAAAATATATTCCAAAAAACCTGTTGAAGAAAATTTTTTATTTTTTTTCGATTGTTGATAAATAAATATTGACATTTACAAAATTATTATTTAAGTTTGTGGTAGAAAATGGGTGAAAGTGGGTGAAACTTCCAAAATAATATCAAAAGTAATAATTTGAAATATATAAAAAGTTAAACAGAAGTAGAGACGCAATGACATTTTTCAAAGGCATGGGGACCTGTTCGATGGACGAAAAGGGGAGAATTAACATTCCCGCCCGTATGCGTAAAAGTTTGAACCCCTCTGCCAATGACTGCTTCGTAGTAACCCGCGGTGTAGATAAATGTATTGAAGCCTATCCGATGGATGTGTGGGTAATCAAAGAAGAAAATTTCAACAAATTAAATCAGTACAATCCCCAGAACAGAAATTTTTTGCGTAAGGTTTTAATGTGGAGTGAGGAAGTAAGTCTTGACCCACAGCAACGAATTGCCATACCGAAAAAATTACAGCTTTTTGCCGGAATTCATTCCAAGGTAACGGTTGTGGGTATGGGCGACCACCTTGAGCTCTGGGATACCGATTTGTTTGAAAATAAAATTGACGAAGACGATGAGCCTTATGAGGTAATTGCGGAGAAAGTAATGACGGCGCAATTGCTTTAATGAACAATTAACAATTAAGAATTAAGAATTAAAAATTGGAAGAATGTTGGAAAAGGGGAATAATGTAGTTCAGGATAAATCTTACAAGTTCGCTTTAAGAATTATCAAACTATATCAATTCTTATATAATAAAAAAAAAGAATTTGTTTTATCCAAGCAGGTATTAAGGTCGGGAACTGCTGTAGGAGCGTTAATTGAAGAAGGAATACATGCTGAATCTAAATCTGATTTTATTCATAAAATCAATATTGCATATAAAGAAGCAAAGGAAACTTATTATTGGATAAGGTTACTCAGAGATTCGGGTATAATTGATAAAAAATCTTCAGATTCCATTCTGAATGATTGTGAAGAACTAAATAAATTATTAACACAAATATTAATTACATCAAGAAAAAATTTAAAAAGTACAAAGTAATCATTGTTAATTCTTAATTGTGAATTGTTAATTGAAAATACACCTCCAGAAGAGGCTGTCCCAAAAGGTAGAATGTTTTTTGAAAATTTGTCATTTGTTTTCCATTTACCCTTTCGATTTAAAAAACAAGAAAAATTTTACTAATAGTTTCTGAAATAACAGAAACGGAATCACAGGGAACAATGCTAATCAAAGTGTATTTCCGATAGTATAATTGCTGCAATATTATCGGGAATCACTTTGACGATTAGCAGAAGCATAAGAATCAGAGCGGTTTTTTACCGGGAATAATTATTAGAAGTAAGTTTGAAATGACAAATTTTATTTTGGGACAGCCTCAGTTTTTTCTGAGAAAAAAAAATATTTTATGAAGAGTAAAAAAAAACTCACAGACCGAAAAAACGAATATCAAAAGCAAATGCGATAGATTATGATTATCATTTGCCTGTTCTTTTAAATGTAATTTTAGAGCGACTTGTTACCGACCCTGACGGCGTCTATATAGACGGCACGCTGGGGGGCGGAGGACACACAGAAGAAATTCTGAAACGGCTTAGTCCGAAAGGGAAATTATATGCATTTGACCTTGACACTGCCGCTATCAATCATTGCCGTGAAAAGTTTCGGGGGGAACTTGGCAAAGGTGAAGATAGCAGATTGGTGCTGGTCAACGAATCATATAGGATGGCATGCAGTATAAAGGGAGCAGAAGGGACTATAAACGGGTTTCTGCTTGACTTAGGGGTATCGTCGCGGCAGCTTGACGATGGTTGCCGCGGCTTTAGCTATCGTGCGAATTCGGCGCTTGATATGCGTTTCGGTTCGCAGGGTGCATCAGCCTCAGAAATTTTGCATGCTGCAAAAGAGGAAGAACTTGAACGGATTCTTCGTAATTACGGAGAAGAGCCGTTTGCAAAGCAAATAGCGTCGCGGCTTGTTGAAGTCAGACGCTTTTCTGCTATTAATACAACCTTTGACCTTCGGAATATCGTTGAAGCCTGCGTACCTGCCGGAATGAAATTCAGTTCTCTTTCACGGGTTTTTCAGGCTTTTCGCATTGCTACCAATGATGAATT
>JBAYGQ010000264.1:0-4634 GCA_041666585.1 Bacteroidota bacterium | reverse complement strand
CCAATAATTTTCTCGGGATTTCTATTTCAGCCTGAATATTATATTTTGAATTGAGTACATGTGGTATATTCAAAGGATTTTCGAACAATAAAGGTATTTTTAATCTACTGCCGATTTTTGAATACAGATGGGGAATTCTGGCGGCTACAGGATATTTCAGAAGATAAGCGATTGAATCTGCATAATAGAAATCCTTAAAATTTTTCCATAATCTTACCGTACTGTCCCGACCTGCTGATATGAGAGAATCGGCAGTCGGCGAGTATCCTGCTGACAGAATCTGCCCCCCATGATAAATGTCATCTCCTGCAGACCTTTGCTTAAAAAAATCCCGTTGTTTCAGGAAACCGTCTAATGAAGCAGTCATCAGATATCTGTTATTCGGATGAAACATCAAAGAGCGCACGAAAGATGTATGACTTCTGAACGAATCCTGTAATTGACCTGATTGAACATCCCATACCCTTGATAGTGTGTAAACTCCACCTGCCGCAACATATCTGCTGTCCTTTGAAAATCCGCATGCCCAAACAACCTGAGAATTTCCTGCACTGTTCCTTACACTGTCTTTGCGTATTGAATTTTCCCATTCATAGACAAATAAATCTCCCGTATAAGTTCCGTAAGCAAGATATTTTCCGTCTTTCGAAAAAGCTGTAGAATATACCTCAGAATTTGCCGGGAAAGTACTATTTAAAGTTCCTGTGCTTGCAGAATAAAGTTTAGTACTTCCATCGTAACTACCGACAGCAAAAACATCTTTAAAAGGATTTGAACTGCAAGACCTCGTTTGTTTGGAAAAATCACCCTGCCCAACTATTCTTTGTGTAGCGGAGTTCCTATACCAAACTACAGCAAAAGAGTCAACAGCAATTACAACAGTATCAGAGCCGTGATGGAAGCAGGAAGCCCAGATAGTTCTCCCTGTTAGTTGTAATGAATCAATAGTTTTCTGTGTGCTTACATCCCATATTTTTACAAATGCATCACTTCCGCAAGTCAGGAAAAATCTTCCGTCCGGAGAAAATTCAGCAGAACGAATCTCCGAATTATGTGCTTTCTTTATTTCGTAAATTAATGATGGAGGTATTTGGAAAGAAGTCTCAACCTTAAGCATAAAATTCAAAGTATCCAAAATCGGAATTGTCCATTTATAAAAATTATTCCTTACAGAGTCCGCAATTATTAACCAACTCGTTCCGAAATTTGTAGAATATAAAATATTAACGGGAGCATTATTGAAACTTCCTGTCCACTGAATAACCAACTCCTCACCTGTTAAAAGAGTATCGGAAGGAAGTGGTGATAAAATTTTAATTTGAGAAAATGCAGGATGAAGTGTTATAAAAAAAATAAATAATATGGAACAAATAATATTCTTTTTAGTCTTTAGCATATCAATTTATTTTCAATTTATTATTAGCAAATTATTTCATTAAAAGAAAATCTAATAAGTCGAAGAACGGGATATTTTCTATCTGATTAGCTGTAATTTTACAATTGCTCTTGATACTTCGACAGAAGGGTCATCAATAGGATAAGCAATAAAAATCATGTCGTACATCCCCTGCGAAGCAAGGTCTGACGCTTCGAAAATCAAATCATGCCTTCCGTATTTTATTTCCTTGTTATCAATCAGTTTCCTTATCTCCCGCCCTTTTAAATCATATACGGTAGTGGTCATCATGACATCATCATCCACTCTGTAATCAATCCTTGTTGAATTAGTAAACGGATTGGGATAAGGTGTTGCCGCAACTATTACCGCATTCGGAACAGGCAGGCATTTCATTGCAAGATAAAGTTCCCGGTCGTTAAAATCCTGATAATATAAACGGTAACAGTAGTCCGAGCCGCGGTATTGAACAGTATCATATTCATAAAGATATTCATGCTCTTTAAAACTTGTGCCTGCTCCTCTCATACCCGCTTCCTGTGGTCTGCCGCCGCTCCACCTCGCTATTTCATTCCATTGGACATCGGTTGTAGTGTCAACTACGTTATAGTTCATCAGCGCCCGCTGAAGAATGAAGCCCTTGTTATAAGCTTCTTTTATAGTTGCCCAGCTTATTTTTACTTTCTTTCTGCCGGCGTACTCTACCTTGAAATATTTCAGAATCATCTCCGGTGCGGGCAATTCACCCACCACATAATTTACTTCACTGGTTCCCGGATGAGCCATTTCAAAATTATCATTGGGACCTGCCATCAAAACATCCGGTATCCAAAAGGTGTCTTTATCTATTTTGTATGCACAAGCCTGATAATAGAATGACGGTGTCAGCCACTTCAAACCTTTGGGAAGAACTGCTGTGTCTTTCGGTGTAATTATAAATGTACCGATTTTTATTGACGAATCCCTCATAACAGGAAAAGCATCAACAAAAAACTCGGGACCTGCCAGCGTAATACTGATTCTGCCGTCGAATACACGGGGAGTTATTATATACTCTGTTACAGGTAAATTGTTTCCGGCAAGGGATGCAATCTTCAAATCGGATGTTCCGCCCAGATAATCTATATTAATTTTAGCGGGAGAAATAAGAGTTGTGTCATTGAAAATCAGTTGGAAAGTACCGTTTGCAAATCGTTCCCATTTATCGGAAGTTCTTGTAATTTTTAAATCGAAAGAAAGAGAATCAGGTTTTATCAGAGCAACGTTATAAACCTGTACAGTTGCCAGAGTATCAACAGTTTGCGAAAATAGGTTTCCGCAAACAATAATAATCAGCAAGGGATATAACAGTATGTATTTTTTTATTTGCATTTTTAAGTAAAATATTTTTATTTAGGTACAAGAGTTTCCCTGCCCCTGTTATTCCACACAAAATTAAAATCACGTGTATTAATTATTCCGCTCATGTTAATATCGGGTACAAGATAACCCTCGAAATCACGGTCGTTCCAGGTATTGAGCTGGTCATTGGAATCAATCTTTCCGTCAGCGTTGGTATCGCCTGCAATCATTCCCCAAAGTACCGAGCCGCTTGTATCCAATGCTATCGGTTTAACTGCATTCGTACGTCCGAACAAAATATTTGTATTCGCAAAATCTATAAATGTACCTTCATCGCGCGGATAGAGACCGACTGTATCTTCTGTTATTATTGACAAATGGTTTCTGTGTCTGACAGCAACATAGTACTGACCGGGATTCAAACCGCCTCGTGCTAAAATCACGGGAGATTTTCCGTCCAAATCCACAACCAATCCGTTCGATTTTACGAAGCAGGTTCTGAAGTACGGCTTCGGGTCAATCTTTTCTTTGCGGAATTCCAGAACAATGTAATCAACAACAGAGTCGGGTATTACGGGAACATTTATAACTGTTCTGTTCGGGTCCATATTATACGGATAAATATCCGGAGGTGTAGAAGGAATAAGGTTCTTCTGCAATAAATCTGTAGCCATGGAACCGAATCTGTACGGACCTTCGAGCAAAACCCTTGCAGAAAGCAAAAGCTTACCTGCATTGCCTGTTGTACCGACCGCAAAGTCACCGAGTATTGCTACTTCAATAACGCGGCTGTATGCCCATTCGCCGGCAGTGTCTATCTTAGGAGGTTCCGACTTATCGAGTTCAAACCATACGTTGCGGTTCAATCTCTGGAATTTAAGATAATCAAAATCAGGTCTCAGTGTTAAAGTTTCGTCTTTTACAGTATCTATTGCATGGCGCCAGCCGTAGCCTACAATCAGGTTTACTCCGTTCACTACGGGATTAAAACTGCCGTCCATTGCCGAAATAGTAAACGTACGTCTTACTTTCAGTTCGCCGTTTATTATCGGCGGGAATGTACGCGGCTTTACGCGGAAAGTCATCTGGGTTGCACCGTTCGCCGCCGCAGGGTCTGTAAACAATGCCCATGTATATGGATTATTAAAAATTATTTTTGTGCTGTCGAATCTTAAACTTGTTCTTCGGATACTACCGTCAATTTCCGCATTCGGTCCGCCGAAAACCGGGTCTTTGCCCGAAGTAAGAGTCAGGATATATTTATTTGAAGTATCAGGTTCAGTTCTAATCATATCTCCTACATAAAGCGAATCATTAACTGTAACGGACTTGCCAAGCGTAATTCCGCCCGAATTTTCTACTGTCATTATCTGAAGTTTGGTTGTATCGTTCGGCAGTTCGGGACCTGTAGTCATAGCACCGTTGCCGGTATAGCGGACATTAATAGTATTGCCTAATTTCGGTTCCATACTGATAGAACCTTGTGTATGACGCACAATCCAGGTGGAATCCCTCATCGAGAAATTGCTGTCCGCTTTGTTGCGCAGTTCACCTCTTGTAAGCTCAAGTTTTGCATTTATATTGAACCCGCCGTTTTGGATTACATCTACACCGTTGGGATTATCAATATTAAGATTTGTAAAATGTCCCTTCCCGAAAATATCCTGTTTTTTAGTTTCATTAATCATTCTAACTTCTTTTGTACCTCGCACCTCTGCACTGTTGAAAACCGACGCCTGAGCGTTTATACCGTCATTATCGGCTTTCAGCAGTACACTGTCTGCAATTATCAATGAATCTCTTGTTGTAACGGGTATCTGGTTACCGTTTACCTGCGGTTGTTGTTGAATACTTTTATTTGCATGATATATCACTACAAGCTGATTGTAAACGATTG
>JBAYGQ010000263.1:0-4662 GCA_041666585.1 Bacteroidota bacterium | reverse complement strand
TCTCTTCACGACGGAATTATTAAGTTTCCTGAATCTGCTTCAACAGCAGGTAATTTTTCACAAAACGCTTTACTGAATATCAAAAAAGAAGAAGCAAAGGGATATACTTTTGTAATCAATAAAAATTATTTTATCGGGGACGGAAAATTTGCCAACAACGGCTGGCTTATGGAAATCCCTCATCCCGTTTCTAAAATTACATGGGATAATTACGCTTCGCTTGCACCTGCAACAGCAAAAGAACTTAATGTAAAATTCTGCGATTTGATAGAGGTTGATGTCAATGGTTCGAAGTTGACTTTACCCGTTGTTGTACAACCCGGTATGGCAGAAAAAGTAATTTGTATAGAAGCCGGCTATGGCAGAACCAACGCAGGAACTGTAGCTGACAATGTCGGTGTAAATATAAATAATGTTAAGAACAGAAACAATGCAGGTTGGTATTTCTCCGGTGCTAATGTAAGAAAGATTCGAGGCAACTATCCTCTCGCCTCAACTCAGGAACATCATTTATTAGATGAACCGATGATTAAGGATTTGCATTATAAACGCGGAATTGTAAAAGATACTACGATTGATGAATACAAAAAGTATCCTGAATTTAATAAAAGCGAAAAACACCATTTAATCACGATAATGAAAGAAGTGCCTTACACAGGTGTAAAATGGGCGATGGTTATTGATATGAATAAATGCACGGGTTGCAGTCAGTGTGTCGCATCTTGCAACGTTGAAAACAATGTCCCCGTTGTCGGTAAAGACCAGGTGCTTAAAGGGAGAGAGATGCACTGGGTAAGGATTGACAGATATTACAGCGGAACAAACGAAGAACCTGTTTCCAGCGTTCAGCCTGTAATCTGCACACATTGCGACAATGCACCCTGCGAAAATGTTTGTCCGGTTGCCGCTACCAATCACAGTCCCGACGGATTAAACCAGATGGCTTATAACAGATGTGTCGGCACAAGATACTGTGCTAACAACTGTCCGTTCAAAGTCCGAAGATATAATTTCTTTAATTTCCGCGACCACTTCGGGAACGGCTATTATCAGCAGGATTCTCTACAATTACTGCACAATCCTGAAGTTACTGTCCGCTCACGCGGTGTAATGGAAAAATGTACTTTCTGTGTTCAGAGAATTATGGAAGCAAGACAGGAAGCCACAAAAGAAGGCAGAACCGTTAAAGGCGAAGATGTGCGAACCGCCTGCCAATGCTCTTGTCCTTCGAATGCAATTGTATTCGGCGACATGAACGACCCGAACTCAGAAATTTCGAAATTATTAAAACACAATTTGAATTATACAATGCTTGAAGAATTAAATATAAAACCAAATATTTCATACATCGCAAAATTAAGAAATACAAATTCGGAGGAGGTATAAGTGAGTTTTGATTATACAATAGAACCGTCAGTTATTGAAGGCACTCCGACTTTAGCGTCTATCAATGCGACAATTTCGGCACCG
This sequence comes from Bacteroidota bacterium, assembly GCA_041666585.1. Lineage (GTDB taxonomy): Bacteria > Bacteroidota > Ignavibacteria > Kapaibacteriales > UBA2268 > JBAYGQ01. The sequence continues at coordinate 3,192 of JBAYGQ010000263.1, read as the reverse complement.
TTAGAAAAACCATTCAATAAGAAATTTCTGATTGCCATCAGTATTACCCTGACTATGCTCGGAATAGGAGCCGTAAGTCTCGGTGTAACCTTTTGGTATGGTATAGGGATGTGGGGCAACAACAATCCTGTCGGCTGGGCTTTCGATATAGTGAACTTCGTGTTCTGGGTAGGTATCGGTCATGCCGGAACTTTGATTTCCGCGATTTTTTTTTTGTTTCGTCAGAAATGGAAACAGGAATCGCCCGTTTTGCCGAAGGAATGACAATCTTTGCTGTTATGTGTGCTGGTATTTTCCCTCTGATTCACGTTGGAAGACCATGGTTAGATGCATATTTAACTCCCTATCCCAATCAGCATAGTTTGTGGGTGAATTTCACTTCTCCGCTTCTCTGGGACGTTTTCGCGGTATCTACATACTTTACGGTTTCTTTTATTTTCTGGTATGTGGGACTAATCCCCGACTTTGCGACACTCCGCGATAAAGCTGTAACCAAAATTAAAAAAGTAGTTTATTCGGTTTTAAGCCTCGGATGGCGCCACTCCAACAGGCATTGGCAGCATTATGAAATGGTCTATCTGATACTTGCGGGATTTGCAACTCCTTTAGTTTTATCGGTGCATACAATTGTAAGTTTTGACTTTGCCGTTTCAATTGTTCCCGGATGGCACACGACGATTTTCCCTCCGTATTTCGTCGCGGGTGCAGTGTTTTCGGGATTTGCAATGGTACAGAATGTTTTGATAGTCGTAAGGAAAATTTTTAACTACGAACATATTATTACTCTCGACACTCTCGAGAAAATGAATAAAATAATGCTTCTTACAGGCTCCCTTGTAGGTTACGCATATGCAATGGAATTTTTCATTGCTTGGTACAGCGGTAGCCCTATTGAATTATTCACTTTCGTTAACCGAGCATTCGGTGATTATGCCTGGGCTTACTGGATTATGATTTCCTGTAATCTTCTGCTCCCTCAATTGTTCTGGTTCAAAAAACTACGCCGAACAATTCCTGTTATGTTCATAATTTCAATTTTTGTAAATGTCGGTATGTGGTTCGAGAGGTTTGTCATTATTGTTACATCTTTATCAAGAGATTTTCTGCCTTCAAGCTGGGCATACTATAAACCGACAATAGTTGATTTTGGAATGTTAATAGGCAGTTTCGGATTGTTCTTTACTTTGGTTTTGCTGTTTACTAAATTTATGCCGGTAGTCTCAATAGCTGAAGTAAAGGCTGTAATTAAAGGAGCGCAACCTTCACATCATGAGGATAAGTAACATGGATAATAAAAAAATATACGCTGTTACAGGGCTGTTTGACACACCCGATGAAATAATTCATGCAACTAAAAAAGTATCCTCAGCGGGATATAAACAGTATGATGTTAATACACCATATCCGGTCCACGGGATGAATATTGCAATGAAACTGAAGCATTCCAAACTCGGTTACTTCGCTCTGGCATTCGGTTTAAGCGGAACAGCAATAGCTCTCTTGTTTATGTATTGGGTAACAGCTATTGATTATCCGCTTGTTATAGGAGGGAAGCCGTTTTTCTCATTACCCGCTCTGATACCCGTAACTTTTGAGCTGACAGTACTTCTGGCATCTATCGGCACTGTTGTTACAATGCTGTTTCTGTTCTTCAGATTACCGAATAATGCTCATCCTTTGCACGATACGAACTATATGAAAAAAGTATCCGAGGATAAATACGGGATTTGTATTGAAGCTAAAGATAAATTGTTCGATGCTGGGAAAGTACGGGATTTACTGATTTCACTTAATGCAAAAGAAATCTCTGAGGTTTATTATGACGAAGATTATTTGAAAAGTAATTTCAAAGTATATACACCTCAGTTTATGGGATTTCTGCTTATAGTTTTCATTGTTGTTTCTTCAGCGATTTATTATTATAATAACAAGATGCTCTACAAACCTCCTTACAATTGGATGATGGAGCAGGACAGAGTTAATCCACAGAGTAAATCATCATTTTTTGCGGACGGGTTCGGAATGCGACAGCCTGTTGAAGGAACTGTTTCGAGAGGGCATTTACCTTATTTGTATGCTGGTCAGCCGGAAGAAGCCGGGGCAAAGTTAGTAAATCCGGTATCTGTTACAAAAGAAAACCTTGCATTAGGACAAAAGAAATTCTTAACTTTTTGTAGTCCCTGCCACGGCAATTTTGCAAAGGGTGACGGTAGGTTAAATAATCTGTTTCCCGTTCCCCCGAGTTTACATTCTGACAAAGTCAGAACTTGGACTGACGGCAGAATTTTCCATGTAATAACCGAAGGACAAAACCTGATGCCGTCTTATGCAACTCAGGTTACACCCGAAGAGAGATGGGCTATTGTTTTATACGTTCGTGCATTGCAAAGAGCATTAAACGCTAAAGAGGAGGATTTGAAATGAGCGAAAATCAAGTACTTTTTGAGAAAAAAAAGATACCTTTAAAACTCAGTATTTATGGTATTTTGATATTAATTATTGGAGTGATTCTTGCAGTTATCGGAACTGCTGTTGACCCTGTCAGAACTTATTTCAACAGCGTTATCGGTTTTACTTTTGTGTTTAGCATCGGAATTGCTTCCCTGTTTCTTGTTGCACTTGAGTATCTTGCCGGAGCTGTCTGGAGCGTACCTTTCAGGAGAATCAGCGAAATTCTTGCGGGACTTTTATTTTTTGTTCCCTTGCTTGCAGTTCCTGTTTTTATTAATCCTCACGGTGTTTTCCACTGGTCAGACCCTGCGGTATTGGCACAGAATCCTGCAATAAACGCAAAGGCTCCTTACCTGAATATGACATTTTTTATTATCAGGAACATTGCGATTTTTGCGGTTGCAATTCTGTTTTATTTAATCATTACAAGAAATTCGCAGAAACAGGATGTATCGGCGAATCAAAATCTGACCAAAATCAATATCAGACTGTCTGCTGTGTTCATGCCCTTCTTCGCTATTACAATTACTGTTATGTCAATAGATTGGCTTATGAGCCTCGAACCCCACTGGTTTTCGACCATATTCGGAGTCTATTATTTCTCGGGTTCACTGCTTGCGGCGTTAGCGGCACTTACGCTTATTGCTGTGTATCTGCACGAGCGCGGTTACCTGATGAAAGGCTTAAATTCAAACCATTTTACAGTCTCGGTGCATTGATGTTCGCATTCACAAACTTTTG
>JBAYGQ010000262.1:0-4663 GCA_041666585.1 Bacteroidota bacterium | reverse complement strand
GTAAGATTTAAAATAGCATTGTCTGCAAAGATGGTGCTATCGTTTTATTAATTTTGGTTGAATTGAAATATTTATTTTTTTGGGATAAACAATGAAATCTGTTAGAGTATTAATAATTTTGAATAGAAACATTTTTGGGTACAATTATTTATTCTGTATTTTTGTATTAAGTAATCAAAATTATTCAAGGTTGAATTTTGAGTGAAGAATTATTAAATCAATTGATTGCATTAGCAAAGCAATTTCATCTGACCAAATTGGTTCAGTTCGGATCATCTCTGGAATCTTTTGATGATTGTCGAGATGTTGATTTTGCCTGCGATGGATTAAATGACAAGAGTTTTTTCAGTTTTGGTGCTGACCTTGAGAAATTGTTTAATAAGCAGATTGATTTAATTCCACTCGATCCAACAGATAAATTCTCAGAATATATACTTAAGAATGGTCGTTTAATTTATGTATCAGACGCTAATTGATGAAATAGATCTTGAGTTAGAATCAATGTCTATGATAGTATCCGACATTGAAATTCTGATAAATGAAGTTGGAACTACCGTTCCGACAAATATTCATAAAACTGCTCTGGGTGGCTTTGCATCCCAATTTTACAACGGCGTAGAGAATATTTTCAAGAGAATTCACAAACATTTCAAAATTGAACTTCCAAAAGGGGATGACTGGCATATAGTTTTGCTTGAGCGTTTCTCCATAGAATCCGGATTTGCTTTCCCCGTAAAAATCAGTAAGGAACTTGCAGAAAAATTATCTGTTTACAGACGTTTCAGACATTATTTTTTTCATGGCTATAGCCGTAATTTAAAATGGGATATTCTTTTAAGTGGAGCAAAAGATATAAATGATGTATTTATTCTCTTCAAAAAAGAAATATTCAATGCTTTAAAAAAGCCGACTCTAAATAGTTGATCTGCGACAGAAAACACACTTTCAAATCGAAAAATATTTTTGTCATTATATTTTTTAAATAATTTAAGTATTTAAAAGTTTTTTGTCAATCAACAGTTAGACACTTGTGAGCTAATTTATATTTTTAATACTCATCCAAAAAACTATAGAGTCTGTGTCCTTTGCGGGCGAATGCTTCGAAATAGCCTGTGAACCACTGATTCAAGGCTATTCCGGCACTTTCCGAGCGGTTTATATCAGTAATGTTTTCTATTCCGCCTGTTCTGATTACATAGAATTCATCTGCCGGAGTTTTTCCGCTAATCAGTGAAACAGCCTGCGAAGCCAGTTCGAAGGACTTCTGCTTAAGCGGCGTACCGCTTACTCCGCCTCCGAATTGAGTTGTAAAGTACTCAAAGAGTTTTATATCATCAGGTGAAATCATTTTTTGCATCAACTCATAATCGGTAGAAGTATTGCCAAAGTTCACACCGTCGAATTTATTATCAAACAGAATATCCATCAAAGCCGGTAAATGCTTGTTACATGTATCAACAGAGAACTTTACTATTATCGGCAGATTTCGCCTTTTGCAGGAAATAAAATTTTTATTGATAAATTCAAGTCTTTCTATCAGATGAAGGTCTAAGCCTGTGGTTTTGTCAATATTCTGAGGATGAGGAACATTCGGACAGCTTTCGTTCAGTTCGATAAAATCAACTCCGGCTTTATCAAACAGATTCAATCCTTCGAGCAGTCCTTTAAGGGCTTCCTTATCAGATTGTCCGGGTGAAGCAGCTACGCTAACACCGACTGGGCAAGCCTCTGCCTTTTCAATTCTTGATAGGCATCGGGCAAGTTCGGCATGTCCGTCATTTGGCAGACCTATCCAGTTCGACGAAGCATGCGATTTGGAATAAGCAATAAAAGGATGAATTATTCCGTTTTTTTCATTACCCCGTCTCGGTTGGCAGGTACTTGTTCCGGCAAGGTAAGCACCCGCTCCCTGAGCCGCAACTAAACGGTAGCCTTCCCCGTGCTTGAACATACCGGCGGCATTAAAAAGAGGAGATTTGAATTCGATTCCCCAAAGCTTTCGGGACAGAATGGGAGGCGGAGTATAGCTAATATGCGGAGTTTCGCTTACGAGCAGTTGCAGAAATAATTTCCGTCCGCTTGAATAAATAGTTGAAACCAACTCCGGCGGTAACTTGGAAACAAATGGCCTGAGAATAGAATCAACTTGTGCAATTATTTCTGAAAGTGTCATAGAATTATGATAATAATAATATGCAAGGCAGTCATTCCGACTTGTTCGGAATCTTCTTCATAATTTTCTTTCTTCTATTTTCTAAAACCGATTCCGGACAAGCCGGAATGACAGTTTCAAGCATAAACTTATAGCTCTTTTCTTAGTCTTGCTACCGGAATTCTAAGCTGTTCACGGTACTTCGCAACGGTTCTACGGGCTACATTATAGCCTTTGTTTTTCAGTTCTTTTGCCAGTTTGTCGTCGCTGTAAGGTTTATCTTTTGTTTCAGTTCCGATAATATCTTTTAAAATTTGCTTGATAACCCTTGTCGAAACATCCTCTCCGTCTTCGGAAGGAAGCGATTCACTAAAGAAAAATTTCAGTTCAAAAGTTCCGAATTCAGTCTGAACATATTTACCGTTTACAATACGGCAGACAGTGGATATATCAAGCCCTGTTTCTTCGGCTACATTTTTATATATAAGCGGTTTCAAACCTGATGGACCGACTTCGAAGAAGTCTCTTTGCAAGCCCGAAATAGCAGTCATTACTTTTAGCATTGTATTTTTTCTCTGCCGGATTGCCTGAATCAAAAACTTTGCATCTTCGTATTTATTTTTTATCCATTCGCGGGTTTCTTTATTGAATACATTTATCTTTGCTTCTTTTTTTAATTTATCGTAAGCACTGCTAAGTTGAATGGCAGGTAGCCTGCTGTCGTTTACTATAATCATCAGTTCGTGTGATTCTTCATCACGGTAAATCAGAAAATCGGGAATAACTGAATTCATCGTAGAATGAGCATCTATTCCGCCTGGTTTGGGATTAAGCCGTTTGATTAAATCTATAGCTTCGCGAAGATAGTCTTCATCTACTTCAAACTGCTTCAACATTACAGGATAATGTTTCATTGAGAAAGCTTCGTAAGCATTTTCAAGAATTTCGAGAGCCAGCTTCTGAACTGCATTAGGCTTAACATTATACTTGCACTGGGCAATCAGACATTCTTGTAAAGAGCGTGACGCAAAACCCGGAGGTTCTAAGTTTTGAATTAATTTAAGTACTTTTTCTAATTGCTCTATTGTAACAGTCTTGAGCAAAGGAATCTCTTCTGAACCAGAATCTGATAGTTCAGCTTCTAAGTTCTCAGAATTTTTATTTAGGAGAGCAACTACCTCTGACGAAACAGCAAACAGTCTGGCGGGATTCTCTACATTTGCGGCTTCGTCTGTTTTCCTTCTTTTCTCTTCTTCTTGCACTTGTGTGCGATGGTTGAGTTCGCTTATTAATTTATTAATTTCATCAAGCATTTCGTTCAAATCACGCCGCAGGTAGCCGTCGTTATCCACATCACCTATTATCTGTTCACCAATAATGTACTCTTCTTCGGTAAGAGAGAGCATTCTTAGTTGTTGTCCGAATTCTTCGAGAGCGGAAGTAGTATCTTTAATCTGGTAAAATTCACCGTCCTCATCGTCCGGAATTGCTGATTTCTTGTTAATATGTATATCGGATTCATCTTGCCAGAGTAGATTGTAAAATTCAAATGGGTCCCCCTGGTCGTCAATGTTGGATTTCATTTTCAAATGAGTATCAATAGAATTATCATTAGTTTCAAAATCAGGCTCTTCACCTGAATCAAAATCATACTCTAAGACAGGTGTAGCAGACTCAGAAAAAACTTCTCCGGAATCGAAAGGTTCTTTATCCTCAAAATCCAGTATATCTTCAATTCCGGCTTCTTCGAGCATAGGGTTCTGCTCGATTTCCTGCCTGATTTGCTGTTCCAATTGTGTAACCGGCAACTGCAAAAGCTTTAGATACTGAATTTGCTGTGGTGTCAGCGTTTGTGAAAGCGCTGTACGCATATCGAGAGATAATTTCATTTACCTTTCCGAAAAAAATGAAAATAAATTCTTTTTCTGAGCCGTAACTTTTGCTTGTTCAGCAAGTGCTTTATACCATTCGCTTCCGAAAGCACGTATAAATGCATCTTTCAGACATACATACAGATGTTTCCCCTCATTAACTGTTTTCTCCCTTGCCGGATTGCACTCACTTATTCTTACATAATAAATATAATCAGGATTATCACGGGCTACCCGAACAGGAAACAAATGGCATGAAATCGGTTTTCTGAACCGGTTTTTTCCTTCAAAATAACCCTTCTCAATACTGCATTTAGCCACATCCTTTTCGTAATAAACGAAAACGCAGTCACGTTTATTAATACATACAGTTGAATAGTTTCCCGCAACACCTTCAACAAGTCCGTGCTTTTCAATATAGCTCAACGATTTCTCGGATAAATATTGCTTTGCTACCCCGAAGCTTTCTTTTAGAAGTTCCACTTCTTCATCAAGTACAGGCGCACCGTATTCTCCGGGAAATGTACAGCATGCTCCCTTGCACTTTTCAAGGTCGCAAGCAAATTTTTCTGTCAAGACTTCTTCATCTAATATAATATTATTTACCTTCATCATTATTATTTATAATAAATTATTATTT
>JBAYGQ010000261.1:0-4671 GCA_041666585.1 Bacteroidota bacterium | reverse complement strand
TGTCGTGCAATAAACTCTCCTAAAGCGGCTTTGATTCCTCTGTTTACAGTTCCGGCAATACCGAGATTTCCTTCATTGACGTAAAATCTAACTCTTTTGTCTTTCTCTTCAAATTCACGGAAAAAATCAATCAGATTATTATTCTCAGGATTATCTAAAACGATAATCAATTCAAGGTCGGAAAAAGTCTGGTTTAATATTGAGTCTATAGACCTATGCAAAAGCTTTCGTGAACCTTTGTATGCAGGTAAAATTACTGATATTTTTGGATTTTGTCCCGTCATTACATTTTAATCCAGCTTGATGGAATTAAATCTTTAGTATTGAGTTTTTCTGATTTAAACCAATGTTGCGGAGCAACAACAATTTTATTCGGGTTTGTAGCAAGCCATGCACCCCACCAACCGAAACTACTGTTTGCAATTACAAAATGTTTGCACATTCTCATTAATTGCATATCAATCCAACCTTTTGCTTTCTGCTCATGTTCAATAAAAGTGGTTTTACAATTCAATTTCAAATTTTCCATAGCCCATTGCGGATTGTCCGAAAAGACAAATACATGAGGATTTGAAATTTTGTCAGAAATAAAATTAACTGCATCAGTATAATAATCTAATGAGCACAGATGATATATTTTTTGTAATCTTTTCTTTGTATAATCACCGCGACGTATATGGACGGCAATAGCTTCGGAATTTTTAATTTCATCTAGCAGGACTGAGCTCCGAAGGATATTCGATTCTTTATAACTGAAATCACTTAATAAAACATCGCGTATAGAAGCAAAATATTTTTCGGACTGCCAATATCCCTCTAAGTATAAATCCGTCCCTGATGAAAAAATTGAGTCATTAAACTCATAAGTTTTTTCCCTGAAATATGTTGAATTCTGTGAAGAAAAAAGAACTTTCGAAAGAAAAAAAGTAAGAGGATTGTTAAGTATAAATACAGAGCCTTTTAATTTTTTAAGTTCATCATTTTCGCAAAAGTTTTCTTCTATATTAAAGCAGTTTAGCTCATAATGACGTATTGAAGGATACTGCCAGCCGCAGAATGAAGACAAATCTAACTTAAGTTCTGTATTATGCATCAAAGAAAGATTTCTGCCCAATGCATACTGGAACATCTGATTACCGAGTCCACCCATTAATCTGACAATAATCATAATAAGTCCGGCATTAAGGTTTTTCCTCGTCTCTCCATTGCGTAACGAGTGTAGCATATTTTTTAGCTAAAGACACAGCAGATTCGTAGTTGCTGCTTTCAGCAATAATACTGAACGAAGCGATTTCTCTGTCCGGCATTAGAAGTACAGAATTATTTTCAGTAAATAATTTTACTCCGTCCACTAATTGTCTTTCGAGAGTCTCACTGTATTCCATTGCTTTTCGCATTATTGTACCTTTGTAAGACCAAGGGCAAATCACATTAATCTGATGTTGGAAACGCTTTGGAAGAGTGTCATCTAAATCAGAAATTTTAAGTTGAGTTATCGCCAGCATTTCAAGAAGTTTTCCTACTGTAAACATACCGTCTGAAGCAAAGAGAAAATCACAAAAAATAAAGCCGCCCCATACACCACCTACAAACAGCACGTTCTCTACTTTAGTGGCTTCCATCATAGCTGAATGAGAGTTTTTAATTCTGAATATTTCGACATTATATCCTTTAATGATTTCGTCTATTTCACTTGTAGCAATAATTGGAATCGCAATTTTATAAGGCTCTCTGTGTCGGTTACATTCAAGAAACATTTTTGTTGTTATTGTAAGCAGACGCTGAGAACTATAAAAAACACCCCGATGGTCAATGAACATAATTTTTTCTGCACCCGGTTCCATCTTGAAACCAAGCTCATAACCGAGCGAACGCATAATTTTTTCACTTTCATCATTCCCCGATTCATGTCCGTGTTTATCAGGTTTATGTCTTGTAGCATCAATAAAATCATGCAAAGAAAGTGCCTGAACATTCAACTTCCCTAAAATATACGGAAAAATTGTTGCCGCCAGACCGTAAGAATAATCCATTAATATTTTAAATTTATTTTCACGTATTACATTTACATTTAACGACTCAAGGTATCTGTTGATATAAATTTCATTTGTTCTTTCAGGAAAATTTAAAGAGCCGACAGAATCGTAAGGTACTCTCTTAATTTCTTCTCCGAAGAAATATCTTTCAATTGCCTTTGTTCTGGAAATCTGTATATCTCTACCCTCCTGATTGAAAATAATAATATCGGTTTTATCGGGATAACGGGGAGAGCGACGAACATGCAGACCTCCGGCATATTTGCCTGTTCTCAGTTCCTGCCTTGTTTGGGGTATAGATGTAGTCTGTAAATCATTTACATTTTTACCTACAGAAGAAATTCCCGCTGTTATTGCTCTTTTCATTATTCTGGAGACCTTGTCCGGATCGCGGCTGGCAACCAAAGTTACTTTTTTACCGAAAGTCATCGCAATAGCCGCTCCGAGTTTAGCACCGAATTCAGGATTTATTTCTACATTCGAATATCCTGAAATCCGGGCATCCGTAAATAATTCACGTAACCATTTTTCTTCCTGCACCATAGAGCGTGATAAAGTTGCTCCGTCTTCAACATTTTTCTGGGGCCAAAGCTTAATATTTGGCATCAGAACAGCATTGTTGCCGATTGTGCAATAATCTGCGATATAAACGTTTTCGTGAATTGTTGCAGAATGCCCGATGATAGTATGACAGCATATAACATCGTCTGTCAATTCAGCGAAATCACCGATAATCGAATGCTCCCAGATAGTTGAATTTACAATTCTGGCACCGGTACCAATTTTTACATTTTTACTTATTACACTGTTTTTAATAACAGTATGCTCTCCGATTTCTACGTCATCGCCTATTACAACTACCCCTTCGAGCTTTACAGAGGATGCAATTTTAACGTTGTTGCCTATTATATGATTTGCTTTATTAATACCTTTAAGCTTAATCTGAACATTACCGTTTACCGCATCGGACTGGGCATTCTGGTATTCTGACAAATTTCCGACATCACGCCAGTAGCCGTTTGCAATATACCCGAAAAGCGGCATTTTCTGACGAAGCATAGTTGGGAAAAGATCCTTGCTGAAATCAAATTCTTCCTGATATGGGATTAAATCGAGCACTTCAGGTTCGAGAATGTAAATTCCGGTATTAACTGTATCTGAAAATACCTGACCCCATGAGGGTTTTTCAAGAAATCTGGAAATTCTGCCTTCTTCATCTGTCATTACTATTCCATATTGAAGCGGCTCTGATACACGAGTAAGCAGGATTGTAGCTTTAGCTTCTTTTTGAATATGAAAATCCAATGCACTGAATAAATCGAAGTCAGTCAGCACATCCCCGCTGATAACTATAAACCTTTCGTTAAGATGTTCTGCGGCATTTCTGACTGCTCCTGCTGTACCGTAATCGGCATTAGCCATAACATATTTCATACTTACTCCGAACTTGGATCCGTCCTCGAAATATGATGTTATAACTTCAGGTTGAAAATATAGTACAGAAACAATATCTGTTATATTGTGATTTCTTAAAAGATTTACGATATGCTCCATCATAGGGATGTTCATTATAGGAACCATAGGCTTTGGAATATTCATCGTCAGAGGGCGAAGTCTGGTTCCAAAGCCGCCTGCCATAATTACCGCTTTTTTCATTTAGCACCTGTCAGGTTTTTCACTGAAATATTTTGTCATTTACAGAATTGACAATTTATTAATTTTCAAGGCAGTCTTCAAATCTTTTTTTATTTATCCTCAATTTTTTTTTCTAAACGGAATTGATTTTAAATTTTTGAACTATTAATATATTATAAAAAAGGGGCAAAATTTGCCCCCTGTATAAACTATAAAATTTATTAGAAAAATTTATTCGCTTTTAAATATTGCAGATTCTAATGCAGTACCATAGCCGGGAACAACAATTTCAGGAAAATCGGGACAAGTAGTTTTAAATTTCACAGTACTGTTAAAATAACCTTTTTTAGTAGGTGTTACTTTTGCAATAAGTTCTAATTCTTCTCCAGGTTTTAAAGTTTTCTTTCCCATTACGTTTAAAGTCAAATTTGAAGGTTCTATAGTAAAATCAGACAGAACAACAGGTTGGGTCCAGGCATTTTTTATTTTAACCATAGCAGTAATTTCCTGCCCTACTTTCATCTCACCGAATGCAAAATATCCCGTCGGATCAACCTGCATTGCAAGATATACTTCAGCTTTTAATTTCAGTTCTTTTATTGGATGTTCTTTATCGTTCGATGTTATTGTGATTGATTTTTCAATAAAACCTGCTCGGGGGCTGATAGTCATTGAAACATCCATAGAGGCAGTATCTCCGGGATTAAGTTCGTTTTTGCTCAAAGGAGCATGAGTACACCCGCAACTTGGTTTTACATTTGAAATAATAAGTTTTTCATTGCCTTCATTTTTTATTACAACTTTGGCTTTAAGCGGGCTATCCTTGGGGCTGACTTTGTTCCAATTTATTTCATTCCCTTTTACTAAAGTTAATTTGGGCTGTGCATTACAATATGTGAGATTAAATAAAACCGATATTATAGCAAAGAGAAAATACTTTTTCATTTTAAACTCCAATAGTTAATTTTTTTTGAAGGAACGACGCAAAAATAATAATAAT
>JBAYGQ010000260.1:0-4697 GCA_041666585.1 Bacteroidota bacterium | reverse complement strand
TTTTCAACCTGATATTTTTTGCTGTTGTTTTCATAATTATTTATTCAGATTTACACTAATTTAATAAAACGAAAAAATACAGAAATTAATTGAGTTGTCCAAAAATCGTTTGTTTTATTATCCATCGCATTCTTGTTACTAAGCTCTTGTTTAGTACATTACCACCAATGCAATTTTGAAACAGGTTGAAATCATATATAATTTTTTATGACATATATTTGATGATATGTCGCAATTTTGTTATTTTTGTTATATATGTTAAATTAAAACAAGTATCATATGTTTAATCCTAATACTCCTTTTGAATTGCCGGAACTACCGGATTGTGTTAATGTCAGTAATAATGATTTTGTGGAATTACTGATTGCAGTCAGAACTGAGTTAGCCGAGCTGAAAGGATATTCACATAAATTACCGAATCCACTACTTCTTCTTTCACCTACAATTTTAAAAGAATCTTTAGCAAGTTCTAACATTGAAAATATTAATACTACCTTAGAAGATGTTCTTTGTAATGAATTATTTCCTGAAACCGAAAGGAAAAAACCCGATAAAGAAGTATTAAAATACCGCGATGCAGTTCTTTACGCTTTCAATGCATTGAAGGAAGTTCCTTTGTCAAGCAGAATCATTCTTGGTATTCACGAAATGTTAGATACTACTGATGCACCGAATTACAGAAAAATTCAAAACAAGATTGAAAATAGTCTGACAAAAGAAGCAATTTATACACCCCCTCCGGCAAATAAAATCCCACAATTGATAAGCAACTGGGAAAAATTTGTAAATTCGGAAGATTCAAAATTTGACCCTGTACTGAAAGCTGTGATAGCTCATTATCAGTTCGAATCAATTCATCCGTTCGGCGACGGAAACGGAAGAACAGGAAGAATCTTGTTATTAATGCAGTTAATTCAGGATAAGATTTTGACTTTGCCGGTTCTTTATATCAGCGGTTATATTAATAAAAACAGACCAAAATATTATGAAACTCTCAGGAATGTAACGAAAGAAAATAACTGGACGAATTACTGTGCTTATATGCTTAATGCTATTTATCTTCAGGCATTAGAAACAAAAAATCTTATTTTCAGTATTTCAGCATTATACGATTCTTTCAAAGAAAAGGTCCGGATTGAAAGTAAAAAAATCTATTCTTCTGATTTGATAGACATTTTGTTTTCTTATCCGATAATCACACCCGTCAAACTTGGCAGTATATTGAATATTCACTATACAACAGCAAGCAGGTATTTGACGGAGCTGAGCAGAAAAGGGCTTTTAAGTGAAAACAAAGTCGGGAAATATCATCTTTTTACTAATCTTGAACTTATGAATACAATTAATCTATAAAAAAAATACAGAAATTAATTGATTTATCCAAAAATACTAAATTATATTGTTTGGGAATTTACTTTGATTCACTTAACTTTGTAATTATATTCAACAATATCTATCTGATATGAAAAACAAACATATTATTCTGCTTTTGCTTACTTCAGTTCTTATGCTGAAAGCCTGCGGACCTGACCCGAGATTTTTTAAGACAACAAAATTCGAGTTATCTAAAAAAGACAAACTAAATCTATTGGACAGCATAAAAATTATTGATGTTGTTGACAACAGAATCAGGAAAGACTCCGTTATCGGCTATATCTCAAGCGGAAAAGAACCTTATATAATAAGACAACCCCTAACAAAATACCTTAAAAAATCATTCACTACACTACTTGTAAAAGATACATCACAAACAACATATACGCCTGTTACTATCAGTGTTGAAGAGTTCAAATCGGGTTTTGATGATTTATTATTAGGAACTAGCTTCTTCCATAAATATTCGTATTTATTTTCTTTCCCTATTCAATCCGGAAAAACTGAAAAAGTAAGAATATTCGACTCTATTTGGTCAAGTACACCCGATTGTGGTATTCCGCTTATTGATTTAACAAAAGGGGGCATTAAAGAGGCATCAGGACTATTTAGTTTTTATTTTAATCTGTGCAAATCAAATATCAAAGATTCTATATTTCGGTTTGATACTTTATATCGGATTGTAAAACCTGGCAACAGTTTAGAGGACATTGATACAATAAATATGAATAATTACCGGAAATTATTAAATAAATCCAAGAGTGGTTCATTATTTAATCTTTACAGGGGGAATAAAGGCGGGGGAATAACAATTGGGGGTATCATTTTAGAACACCCGGATAGTTCTAGATTTGAAGGAGAATTTGATGCCGGTTTTTCCTACTTTAGTATCAATAATGTCAATGGAAGTCATTCAGCTTCAGATGGTATTGGCGCTGTAAATGTATCGTTACATATTAGGTATAATTTATTTAAAACCTCTCAAATTCTATTTTTGAGCGGAGGTTTGGGCTTAAATGCAGGCATCCAGACAGTTGGATACCATCTAAAAAAAATCAAACTGTTCATTGGTCCCAATGTGGAAGAATCAATAGGCCTGTGTTTATTTGAACAAATCACATTTAAATTTGGTTGCTATCAGTTATTATTTTTAGGCTCAGATAAAATGCCATACGATTTAGGAGTAGTCTTTTCACTCAGTTTTACTGGAGTTTATTAAATGATAATTTGTAATTATATTCATAATATCTAACTGATATGAAAAACTTAATTCAGATTGTAATTTTTATTATTGCAGTTTATGTATTGCAGTCCTGTAGTTACAGCCCTCCTATTTTTCAGGCTGATGAAATTTTACTTTCTGACTATGAAAAAGCTAAGCGGCTTGATAGCGTGAAAATTGTGAGTGTAAATGATAACAGAACGCATAAAGACTCGATTATCGGATATATGGTATATGAAACAGAACATTTAGTTATTAATAAACCTTTAACCACATACCTGAAAAATTCATTCAATACTTTAATTGCTAAAGATACAAGCATAGATAAATTTATCCCTGTATCAGTTAGAGTTGATGAATTCAAATCGTGCATAGATTTAGGTATGTCCGAAAGTAAGGTTTACCATAAATATTCGTATTTATTTGCATTCCCGGGTAATTCCGGTAAAGCTGAAAAAGTTCAGATTATTGATTCAATGAAACAAGGTTCTCCATTTTTATTTGATTGGTCAATGTCATCGTTGACTTCCGAAGGAGTAAGAGAAGCTGCTTCTATGTTTATATGGTATATGAATCAAATTAAATCTAAAACAAAAGACTCGGTTTTCAGGGTTGATGCCGTTAACGGTCTTACACTAAAAACAGAAACAGTTCAAACCGATACAATTAATCTAATCACCAAAAGAAAAGGAGAGACAAAATCCAAATACGGTTCAAGTATAGGTTTTTATAAGAGAGACAGTGTTCATTACGGACTCTCTTGCGGATTTACTTTATTTTTTAAAAACATTAACTCCCAATTTGAAACCGAAATCGAAACTAAACTTAGAACGAGCGAAATAATTCAGGAACGCATTTTTTTCAATACACAATTTGCCCTAAATTATTATCTTGTTCCTAAATCAAATGTTTTTTTCTTAGGTGCAGGTGCAGGTTTTAATTTCGGGTTAGAATCAATTAACCGTCATGAAGATAAATTTAAATTTATTTACGGTCCCTCACTCGAAGAATTTATCGGATTTAACATTAATGACCATATTTTAATAAAAACAGGTTTTTACCAATCCTATTTTTTCAATAGCAATGCTGTTCCAAGGGATTTTGGATTTTTTATTTCTACCTGCGTGACAGATGTGTATTAATTATACTTCTTCCCAGACACCCATTGCATAGAACTTTTCACGTCTTTTTTGTACGAGTTCATCAACGGGAATTTTTTTAAGTTTAGCAAGCTCTTTAATCAAAATATTTTTCAGGATATCGAACATAGCCTGATGGTTTCTGTGAGCACCTCCAACGGATTCGGGAACAATAACATCAATGATTTTATGATGTTTTAAATCCTGAGCCGTCAACTGGAGTGCTTCAGCCGCCTGCTCTTTGTAATCCCAGCTTCTCCACAAAATACTGGAGCAGGACTCCGGTGAAATAACAGAGTACCATGAGTTTTCGAGCATAAGAATTCTGTCGCCTACTCCCAGCCCGATTGCACCGCCGGAGGCACCTTCGCCTATGATTACGACAATAATCGGTACTTTGAGTGTCGCCATTTCGAATAAATTTCTGGCAATCGCTTCAGCCTGTCCTCTTTCTTCAGCTTCAATTCCGGGAAAGGCGCCGGGTGTATCGAGAAAACAAATTATCGGTTTCGAAAATTTTTCGGCAAGATGGAATAAGCGATTGGCTTTGCGGTAGCCTTCAGGATTGGGCATACCGAAGTTCCGGTACAAATTCGATTTGGTATCCCGTCCTTTCTGATGACCGACAACCATTACAGATTCACCGTTGAATGTAGCAATTCCGCCGACAATTGCGGGGTCGTCCTTTACTTTCCGGTCGCCGTGCAGTTCAGTGAAATCACTGAAAATACTGCCGATATAATCCAAAGTATAAGGGCGTTCGGGATGACGTGCAATCTGCACTTTTTGCCAGCGGGTCAGATTTTTGTAAATCTGTGCACGCAATTCTTCTACTTTATTTTCAAGTACTGTGATTTCGTTTTTCAAATCGAATTCACCCGAAAGATTGCGCATCTCCTCGATTTTTGTTTCGAGTTCGATTATAGGCTTTTCGAATTCCAGAGTTATTTTAGACGCCACGG
>JBAYGQ010000259.1:0-4700 GCA_041666585.1 Bacteroidota bacterium | reverse complement strand
TAGAAATGAGAAGACGCATCTTCAAGAGCGACCATCCTAATTTAGCACTTTCCATTAACAACATGGCTTATTTCTACTATGGCAGAGGAAATTACAAGGAAGCTGAACCGCTCTATATTGAAGCTATAGAGATGTATAGACGTATCTTTAATACTGACCACCCTTTCTTAGCTCGAAGCATTAATAGTATGGCTACTTTCTATGATGGCAGAGGGGATTTCAAAAAAGCTGAACCACTCTATATTGAAACTCTTACAATTTATCAAAATATGTTAAATAATTATTTTCCCTCTCTATCCGAAAAAGAGAAAAAACAATTCTGGGCTACAGTAAGTGATAATTTTGAATCTTTCAACAGTTTTGGAAGTATAAGATTCAAAGAAAATCAACTTATTGCAGGCAAAATGTATGATATACAATTATATTCAAAAGCTCTGTTGTTCAATTCATCCAGCAGAGTTAAGAAAAGAATAATGTATTCAAATGATTCTTCTCTGATTGATAAATACAAAGATTTTTCTGATGCAAAAGAACTTTTGGTTAAACTGTACACAATGAGCGAAACTGAAAGAACAAAGAAAGGATTTAAACTCGATTCATTGGAAAAGCAAGTTAATGATTTAGAGAAAGAACTGAGCCTGAAATCAGAATCTTTTGCACAGAGTTACGATAAGAAAAAAGTAACATGGAAATCAATTCAGGCACTCCTAAATCCTGAGGATGCGGCTGTGGAAATATTAAGGTTCAGATTCAAAGACAAGAATAGATTTACAGATTCAATTTATTATGCTTTTCTGATAGTAACAGACAAAACTGAAGAACACCCGGAAATGATTGTGCTTGAAAACGGAAATGATCTCGAAAAAGAAGTTTACAACAACTATCGCAAAATGATAAAATTTAAAATAAAAGATACAAGTTCTTTTTCTAATTATTGGGGTAAGCTTTACGAAAAGCTGAAAGGCTACAAAAAAATCTATTTTTCAGCAGACGGTATATATAACAAACTTAATCCTGCAACCCTACTAATGCCCAATGGCAAGTATCTGATAGAAGAACAGGAGATTCAGCAGGTAAACAGCACAAAAGACCTTTTGATTGGATACAACAAATCAAAACAGGAAAGCCAGATTTACAACAGTGCAGTTTTAATAGGTAATCCAAACTTTTCATTGTCAGAATCACAGGTAAAAGCAGGTAGCATAAAACTAAAAACACAGACTGATGAAGAAAGCACCTACGAACCTGTAGCTAGCACAAGAGGAATAGAACTCACAAGACTTCCCGGTACAGAAAAAGAAATAAACGATATTGAAAAGTTTTTGAAAAGCAAGAAATGGGATGTGAACAGCTATCTTGGAGATAACGCTCTGAAAGTAGTTGTTAAGGCAGCTAATAATCCGAGAATTCTTCACATTGCAACTCATGGAATGTTTTTGGAAGATGTAAAATTAGAAAACAAGGAAACATTCGGATTTGAAACAAAGAAAATTATTGAGAATCCTCTACTACGTTCGGGATTATTCTTTACCGGTGCTGATAATTATTTAAAATCAGACTCTGCCAAACCAACAGGAGACGAGAATGGTCTTCTTACAGCTTATGAAGCGATGAACCTTGACCTCGATAAAACAGAGCTTGTAGTTCTTTCAGCTTGCGAAACAGGTTTGGGAGAAGTAAAGAACGGTGAAGGTGTTTTCGGACTCCGAAGGGCTTTCCAGCAAGCCGGTGCAAAGGCAGTAATAATGTCCCTCTGGACGGTTGACGATAAAGCCACCCAAACATTAATGAGCAGTTTCTACAGGAATTGGGTAACCGGTATGTCCAAGCGTGAAGCGTTCGGCAAAGCACAGGAAGAAGTACGCACGCAATTTCAGGAACCTTATTATTGGGGTGCATTTGTGATGGTAGGAGAATAAATTTAATTACTAATTACGAATTAATAATTACTAATTGGAAGAAAAAACAATGAAAGAAAATATTATAAAAGACAAATCATTTGCTTTTGCGGTTAGAATCGTGAATTTGTATAAATTTCTAATTGATACAAAAAAAGAGTATGTTCTATCAAAACAATTGTTAAAATCAGGGACATCGATAGGTGCAAATATTGAAGAAGCAATTGGCGGACAATCAAAAAGTGATTTTATTTCGAAAATTAGTATTTCCTACAAGGAAGCAAGAGAAAGTCATTATTGGCTCAGAATCCTGAGAGAGACAGATTATATTAGCGATAAACAATTTATATCAATAGAAAAAGATTTGAATGAAATATTAAAGATTATAACAAGTATCCAAAAAACATCAAAAAAAATTAGTAATTAGTCTTTAGTAATTCGTAATTATTGTTCTGGGGTGCATTTGTAATGGTAGGAGAATAAATTAATTGCAGATTAGGAAGAAAGGAAAATAAACAAAGATTATTTAAAAAAATGTCATTCGTGTAAAAGTAAAGCCTTTGTGAATTATTCACAAAGGCTTTGCTTTTTTTGTTTGTCGGCGTGGGCAGATTTGAACTGCCGACCCCTACTACCCCAAAGTAGTACGCTAAACCGGGCTGCGCTACACGCCGTTAAAGAGTTACAAAAATACGGCTAATACTTAACTTTTCAAAAGAATATTTTAAAAAACACTCCCTTCCCCTGCGGGGAAGGGCTGGGGATGGGGTTCTTATTACTTTCTCGTTTCCGCTTACTTCAGTGCTTGCTCAAGCTGAAATTTGAATTTTTCTTACTCCCTTCCCCTGCGGGGAAGGGCTGGGGATGGGGTTCTTATTACTTTTTCCTTTCCGCTTATTTCAGTGCCTGTTCAAGTTGTGAAACGTTAAACATTAGAAGTTCAAAATAATTCATTCTGCCCGGCACTCCGCCCGAAGGGTCAAGTAAGCTCAGCTTTACTTTTGCTGTTTCTGCAATAGTTTTGGCTGGACCCAAAGGAAGCTGCGGCTCCGAAAAAATTACTTTTGCCCCGGTTGATTTAATGTTATTCACCAACTCATAAGCGTGTTTGGATGAGGGTTCGACTCCCGGGTCAATTTCTATCACTCCCGCAAAGTTCAGTCCGTATCTGTGAATCATATACAGAAAAGAAGGATGAAATAAAAAAACAGGTTTACCTTTTGCACTTAGTAATTTATTTTCGATTTGCCAATGAATCAGTTGCAGTCTTTTGTCGAAAATCTGTGCGTTTGAGATATATTCTGATTTATTTAAAGGGTCAAGTAGGCAGAGAGTTTCTGTCAGAGCGGGAAGTAGAGCCTGAACTGTCAGCGGGTCTGTCCAGAAATGAGGGTCGGTTACTTGTCCTGAGTTTTTGTGCGATTCAGAATGATTAGCATTGTCGCTATGATTGTGTTCCATTTCCGAAAAATACTGATGGAATACTTCAGGCAGAATATCCATAATGCAGTATTTATGGTTAGACGGAAAATTTGCCGCCCAGCCGTCGAGCATAGGCGATACATAAAAGAATGCGGTTGCCGACTGCGTTTTAGATGCATCCGAAGGCTTAGGCTGGTACGTATGCGGCGATGCCCCTCCGGGTACAAGATACTCGATATCCGCTACGTTTCCTGCAAGCTCAATCAAAATTGAGTAAATAGGAAAACCTGTTGTTATATATTTCGGTTTTGCCGCAAGCACCGATATTTGCAACAATAACAAAAGCGGAATTATAATTTTTTTCATTAATGATAACCTGAAATTTATTTCAGTGAACAAAACAAAATTAATTAAAAATTCTGAATTCTTCACTGTGTTCAAAATGGCAATTTTACTAATTTTGTGAGATAGATTAACGAATTATTTGGGATTTTGACGGATTTTATATAAATTGTTTTTCTTTGAGAAGCTTGTTTACATATTAATCAGGAGAAAGTCATGCGAATACTTGTCATTGAAGACGAAAGGAAAGTAGCAAGCTTTATTAAGCATGGTTTAGAAGAAGAGCGCTACATAGTTGAAACGGTTAACGACGGTGTGTCCGGGCTGGAAATGGCGATGAACAATCAGTTCGATGCTATCCTGCTCGATGTGATGCTTCCGGGTAAGGACGGATTTACTGTATTGAAAGAACTGCGTGATGCAGGAGTTTCTACTCCCGTTCTGATGCTTACAGCCAAGAACACGACAGAAGACCGTGTGCAGGGACTCGATTTGGGTGCCGACGATTACCTTCCGAAACCGTTCAGTTTCGATGAGCTTGCCGCAAGATTGCGTTCGATATTACGCCGTTCCAGTCCGGAAAAATCATCAAAGTTGAAGTGCAGTGATTTATCGCTTGATACCGTATCTCATTTAGCGTACAGGTCCGGTGTAGAGATTGAACTGACAACGAAAGAGTATGCCCTGCTTGAATATTTGATGCGAAATAAAAACAGGATTTTGAGCAGAAGTACAATTACACAGCATGTCTGGAAACATAATTTCGACCCTGAATCGAATATAATTGATGTCTATATTAAACGATTGAGACAGAAAATTGACGGCGATGATAGCGTGAAACCTCTGATTCAGAGCATTCGCGGAGTCGGATACCGAATGAGGGACATTCCTGTTGAAATCAGGGAACCAATCAGTTAATTTATCTTGAAATTTTTTTAATTTAACGCTCGGATTCGGGCGTTATTATTTTTAACGGTGATGTTATGAAAAACAGATTAACTTTACTTAAAGCGGTTTTTACTGCCGTTTTGTGTTTAT
>JBAYGQ010000258.1:0-4759 GCA_041666585.1 Bacteroidota bacterium | reverse complement strand
CATTGAAAATTTTGCTCCTTCAGATTTGAAAATTGAAAATTAGACATTGAAAATTTTGCTCCTTCAGATTTGAAAATTGAAAATTAGACATTGAAAATTATATAATGAAAATTGAGGATACATGAGTAAATTCAGAGAAATTGTAGATTCATCGCCGGGAAGCAAGTTCATTTTGCAGGGCAATGCCGCTTTTGCTCTTGGTCTTGTTCACGCCGGTTATCATGCAGCAGACGGCTATCCGGGAACGCCAAGTACAGAAGTTATTGACAAGTCATTAGCTTTTGTACAGGACAGGATTAATGTCGGCTGGTCTGTCAGCGAAGCTGTGGCAGTAGCTGTATGCTTAGGTCATGCTATCGCAGGATTCGATTCAGTGTGTACAATGAAAATCCCCGGTGTATTTCAGGGGGCTGACGCAATCTCTTCGTCTGCTTTTTTCTCAGGCGATGCCGGCGCATTAGTCCTTTTTGTAGCATCCGATTATGTTCCTTCGAGTACACAGCACGTAATTGACCCCAGATACTTCTTTTCTTCAATTTGTATTCCGATTTTAGAACCGAGAGACCATCAGGAAATGTATGATATAGCCGCTGTTGCCGCCGATATAAGCAGACAGTTCAAAACTCCTGTTGCTATACTCGCTTCGGGCATATTAACACACTCCGAAGGTTTGGTCAAAACAAAGGAACAAAGAACAATCATTCCCAAAGGATTTCCTAAAAATATGTCCGATTGGATGTGCCTTCCTTTCATTGCAAGAAATAATTATAACAAAGTCATCCAACAGAGACTCCCTGCTATTGAAGCATGGGCAGAGGACTCAGAGCTTGTGAAAATAATAGATGGAGATGCAGACTGGGGCATTATAACCTGCGGTATTAATGATATAATAGTCAGAGAAGCCCTGCAATTAGCAAATATAAAAGCTCCTATTTTATCATTAGCCAAAACTAATCCAATACCTAAAAAAATAATCAGAAAATTCCGGGATAGCGTTCCAGATAAAGTATTCGTCATAGAGGACGGATACAGATACTTGTGGGAAAAGATAAAATTTATGGGACTTGACGTTATCGGCAAAGAAGAAACAAGTACAATTACTGAATGGTCCCCCGATACAATTCTCGGATTTCTTTCATCTCATCTGAATAATTTCGATTATAAACCAATTAGAAGCAAAATAGAAATAAAACCGGTTGCCCGCCCGCCTTCTATTTGTCCGGGATGTGCGTACCGTGGTTTTGCTTTAACTGTGAAAAAGCTGAAAAGGAAGAAGAAAATATTCGCATCTTTCGGCGATATCGGATGTTCTACCTTGTTATACTTTTTTGATGCACTCGATACTGTCTTATGTATGGGTGCATCCGATTCTATGCGGCAGGGTTTTGTTTTATCGCGGCCCGATATGGCAAATCAGGTAATCAGCATAACAGGTGATTCCACAGAGTGCCACAGCGGACTTGATTCTACCCGTAATGCCGTGTTCAGAAATGTCCCGGGTGTAAAAGTAATTCTCGATAATCGCATAACCGCGATGACCGGCGGACAGCCTGCTCCAAGTTCCCCGAACAATCTTGCTGACAACAACCATAATTTTAATTTGAAAAGAGCAGTTGAGGCTGAAGGTTGCAGAACGGTTGTTCTGGATGGTTACAGCATGCAACAAATTGAAGACGAACTTCTGCATTCATTAGAACTGGCTAATGATGGAATCTTCACGGTTCTGATAATAGAGGGTGAGTGTATTCACGAAATTCCTAAGGAAAAGACTAACCTTAAATTGAAATTTGATTATGATATTTGTGTAAACTGTGGGATTTGCAATATTTGTTCCGGAATTGAACTTGATGAAAATAAAAAACCGTCATTCACAGTTTTCTGCACTGATTGCGGCTCTAACGATCAGATATGTATGCAGGTATGTCCCAAAGAAGGAGCAATCGTTCCAAGCAGTGAAATCAAACAAGGTAAGAAAACCGAAAAACCTGCTATCCAGGAAATCAAGTATAAAAAAGGTTTAACTATCGACAAAAAGGATTTGCCCGAATCTCTGCGTATAGCTGTACGCGGTATCGGCGGGCAGGGAAACCTGTTCTTCGGGAAAGTATTATCTGAACTTGCTTTGCGGACGCCGTATTCGGAAATGCAGATTGTAAAAGGAGATACTCACGGAATGGCTCAGCTCGGAGGTCCTGTGATTTCCGTTTTCTGTTGCGGTAAAGTGTATTCACCTGTGTTAGCACCTAATTCTGTCGATATACTCGTTATTATGGAAATTAACGAAGTCCTGAGACCCGGATTTATTGATTTGCTCAAACCGGAAGGAACGTATATATTTAATGATTTTACCGCTCTGCCGGTAAACGCTAAGAAATCTGATTACCCTGACTTCAATAAAATCAAGAAAGATTTGAAAGGAAATAAAATTATCGTTTCAGATTTTTATAAAATTGCTCGAGAGATGGGAGATGCAAAAGGATTAACTGCAAATGTCGTGGCTTTGGGACTTGTTTCAACAGTAGAGCCTTGCAACAAAATACCGGAAGAAATATGGATGGATGCTATTGCCGCAATTTCTCCGAACGAATCTGCTAAAGTTGCAAATATCGAGGCATTCATGAAAGGGAGGAGTATCCCGCATAAATAAAAGAGAAAAGTCTTTGGTATTATATTAATAAAACAGGCTTGTACATAGCATGCACAAGCCTAAATATCACTACTTCTCTTTTCTGATTTCTTTCTTCTCACTTCTAAAACCGTCGGGGCGAGAGGATTCGAACCTCCGACTTCCTGGTCCCAAACCAGGCACGCTAACCGGACTGCGCCACGCCCCGAATTTCAACTTCTTTTATTTTCCGTTTTTTAAAAGACTACAAAATTCAGCATTTTTTACCAATAAACAAAACTGTTTTGTATATTACCGTTGTTTTAGAATCATCTCAACTCCACTTATTTTATCATACTAACTATAAAATACTTATTTTTGCAGTTCGTTTTATATAGTCTTGATAATTTATTTATTGTACAATTGAAGGTTGATTTATGTCTTATACCGTTGGTGTAATTGGAACAGGATATGTAGGATTAGTCTCAGGAACTTGCTTTGCCGCTACCGGCAATGAAGTTTATTGCGTTGATATTGATGAAAACAAAATTGAAAAAATGAAAAAATGTATCTCCCCTATTTTTGAACCCGGTTTAGACAGATTGTTGCAAAAAAATCTTGAAGAAGGCAGATTGAAGTTTACTACAAATCTCGAAGAAGCAGTCGAAAAATGCTCCATTATCTTTCTATGTCTGCCTACACCTCCTAATGAAGACGGTTCTGCCGATTTGCAGCATGTTCTCAAAGTTTCAGAGCAAATCGGAAATATAATGAAAGAAAAAAATATTAAAGAGCAGAAAATTATTGTCAATAAAAGCACTGTTCCGGTTGGAACAGTCGAAAAAATCCAAGGTATTCTGAAAAGTATAATTCCTGAAGAACTTTTTGCAGTTGCGAGCAATCCTGAATTTCTGCGCGAAGGTTTTGCGGTTGATGATGCTATGAAGCCGGAAAGAGTAGTTATCGGCACAGACAGCAAATATGCAGAGACAGTTTTGCGTGACCTGTATGTGCCTTTCGTGAGAAGCGGTAATCCGATTTATGTAATGGATATTAAAAGTGCCGAGATAACCAAATACGCCGCAAACTCGTTTCTGGCTATCAAAATTTCTTTTATGAATGACCTTTCCGCTTATTGCGAAAAAGTAGGTGCTGATATTGAAAAAGTGAGAATAGGCATCGGCTCCGACTCGCGAATCGGAAAACGCTTTCTTTTTGCGGGTATCGGATACGGAGGCTCCTGCTTCCCCAAAGATGTTTCTGCTTTGATTTATTCTACAACAGAAGCAGGAACACCGATGGAAACAGTACAGGCGGCTCATAACGTGAATTATAAACAGAGAATCAGATTTATTGATAATATCTTCAGAAGATATAATAATAATATCAAGGGAAAAACTTTCGCATTATGGGGCTTGGCATTCAAACCCAATACAGACGATACACGTGAAGCTCCCGCATTCACTATAATTGAGAAAATTCTTGAATACGGCGGCAAGATTAAAGCTTTTGATTCCGAAGCGGTTGAAAATACAAAGCTGAAATTCGGTGATACGATTGAATACGCAAAGAATATGTACGACTGCCTTAAAGATACGGATTCATTAATCATAGCAACAGAATGGAACGAGTTCCGCAGTCCTGACTTTGCAAAGATGAAATCCCTGCTGAAAGAACCGCTAATTTTTGACGGCAGAAATATGTACAATCCCGATGAAGTCGAGGCTCAGGGCTTTGAGTATTTCAGCATCGGCAGAAAAAATATAACGAGAAAATAGAAAAATGATTTTATTCAATAATCAGTTTCTCGCCGAAAACTGCACCGCTGGCGGTTCTGCAGACAATAAAATATAAGCCGGGACTTAGGTGATTGTTTAGTTCAAATGATGTTCTACTGCCTTCGTAACGGATATTTACGGGTTTTATGCTTCTGCCTAACCAATCGAAGATTTCTATTTTGTTCAGTTCTTCCTGCGAACAAATGTAAACTGTTTCGCCTACCGATGAGGGATTAGGAAAGAGCAAGAAATTACTTTTTATATTTACATCCTCTGATACATCGGTTCTCCAGCCGAAAATAATATCGAAATAATGTGCAAATTCATAGCCTGCACCGCAAGACCCCGCTTTGTCCCAATTGATTGACCAGGTCAT
>JBAYGQ010000257.1:0-4778 GCA_041666585.1 Bacteroidota bacterium | reverse complement strand
TCTAACGGCAAAAACAGCTATACCGATTCTCTCTACGACAGACCTCTTGTTCTCGTTATCGGCAGCGAAGGTAAAGGTATGCGTCCGGCAATCCTGAAACAGTGCGACTATAATGTAAAAATACCATTACACGGCAAGGTCAGTTCGCTTAATGCCTCAGTATCCGCAGGTGTGCTTTTATTCGAAATAATGAGACAGAAAAATAATGCTGAACGTTAGCTACGATACTTCTCCACGGAACATGAAAATAACAATTTTATATTTCTTGTTTTTGAAAGTGTGTGAATAAATAGATACACTTCAACCGGAAATTGTACAGCTCTTTTTCCATTCTTATTAATTTCAGAAACTAAATCTAAAATAATCATAATTTTTCCTTATTTATCAAATTTTCCTCTTGCAGTTTTTTGAGATAATTATTATGTTAATCTTAGATTTTCTATAAATAGATTTTCTAATGATTAAAGAAATACATATTAATCACATCCTTTTCAAATTCTGCATATTAATTTTACTCTGTATGCTGATTCCATCCTTTTATTCTGAAGCAAGAACCCCATCGCAAAAAAAATATTATAACATCGGCATTTATTTGAACTGCTCTTTCGACGAGCATGAATTAGCTTTTGGAATGGTGGAAAGATTAGGATTTAAAGCTTTTACTTTTCTCCCGGCAAGTTATGCGTTTTCAACAGGCGTTGTTTTAGAATCTGAGCAAAGTGCTTCTTTATCCATCGGTGCTTCGCTCGGATACTATACTAACAGCATAAGTTCAACAAAAGTCTATCGTGGAAGAACAGGATATTATGATCCGAACGGTTATAGAAAATATTTTTCTAATATAAACAATGTACTGATAGATATAAATATCTCAGCCTTAAATTTTTCTCCGTATATCTCTTATAAAGCGTTTAACGATCTTGATGTTAAAGCCGGTTTTGCTTTTAGTGCTTTTACAAATGTAAATTATAGTGTTAAAGCATTATTGGCTTCATCAACAAACCCAAATGAAACTCCGGGAGTAATAAATGGAATAAATGAAGAACAAAAATTAAAAAATCCTTATGTATTTGTATCTTTTTTTCTCGGACTGAGTCACGATTTCCCCTTGGATGGAGAGAAAACAATTATATTCACTCCTTCGCTTGAATATAAAATCGGAATCAATAATTTTGAAAACTCAATGAATTGGAAAATTAATTCTTTGCTTGCAAGCCTTGTCTTAAAATATAAGATATAATTATTAAAAAATGTCTTATCCCTTAATTACGGCTAAGGGTGTGAGTTCTAATAAAGGAAGTACTAAATCCTGTTGGTTTTGCATTACTATATCAATGTTTTTATATGCGCTTGCGGCTTCGTCCAAGTCCTTTTGGGTACGGATAGCGTGAATAATTCCTTTTTTATCTAATTTTCGTTTCTCTTCTTCAAGGTTCAGTGTGCGGATTGCCTCTTTTCTGCCCATTACCCTGCCTGCACCGTGCGAACAGCTTCTGAAACTGTCGCTTGAACCTTTGCCTCTGACAATCAGGCTTTTCGTTCCCTGACTACCCGGAATAATTCCCGTTATCCCGTCTGTGGCAAGTGTGGCACCTTTTCTGTGGACTATTACATCTTTACCGAAATGCTTTTCGGTAGCCGCAAAATTATGAGCGATATTTATAAAAGGCATACCCTCGTACGGCAAAAAGTCACAACCTGTTTCATCTTCGAAAACATCAGAAATTCTGCTCAGCATCAGCTTGCGGTTAGCGAAAGCGAAGTCAACGCAGTACTGCATTTCGTTTATATATGCTTTGCCTTCCTTTGAATCAAGCGATAAATGAGCCAACTGCCAATGCTTTTTAACTTCGGACTTGCTTTTTTCATTAAGTTCAATCGCAAGACGGTTATAATAATCCGCTACCTGCTTGCCTATGTTTCTGCTTCCCGAGTGGAGCATTATCCAGATATGACCGTCAGAGCCTTTCTGAAACTCAATAAAGTGGTTGCCTCCGCCGAGAGACCCTATCTGATGCAATGCGCTTTTAAACTCTCGCTTAACGACCGGCATTGTTTCTATATCGTAACCCTGTGGCATTAACTGCGGGCTCTGCTCTCTTTTATGATGCTCAAACCCCAGAGGAACAAGCTCCCGTATTTTACTCATTATTTTTTTTAGGGTATCTGTGTTTATCTCTTTCAGAGAGGTTTTACGGGCGCACATACCGCAACCGATGTCCACTCCGACAGCATTCGGGATAATCTCCCCTACCGTTGCAAGCACTCCGCCTATGGGCATACCGTAGCCTTCGTGGCAATCGGGCATAATTGCAATATGTTTGAAAGCAAAGGGCAGATTGGCAAGGTTGCGGGCTTGTTGCAAGGCACCTTCTTCGATGTCGTCCGTCCACAGCTTTATGGGAATTTTCTCCGTATTTATAGATTTGAGCATACTAAGCCTGATTGTTTCTTCTATTTACGTAATAATGGAATTAATATTTGTTGATACAGCACAATATAAGACTTCTATATTTTAATTAATTAAAGTCAATAATTATACTTCTTTTTCCCTTTTGGTTACTAAGAAAAAGTTCCCTAATTTAAAAGTTTGGAGTTCTTACAAAATAGAAAAACTAATGTTTAACAAACAGGACATACTATAATGAAGCTGTTTAAGCTACAAAGTTTTTTAGCGCTATTCTTAGTGCTTGCAGTCATGCTTACCGCCTGCGGTAAGAAAGGAGAAAATATGGAAGAGGTGAAAAAAACCGAAGCCGAATACCAAAAGTTCGTTGATTCTCTCGTAAAAGAGATGAAGCCTTTATATAATACAATGTGTCTAACTTACTTCGACGCTCAGGTAAGCGGAAAGCCCGAAGACTACGAGAAAAGCGCCCAGGCAGAAATGAAATTCAATGCTTTGCTCTCGAATAAAACTATGTTCGCGACGGTGAAAAAGTTCCACGAATCGGATTTAATTAAAGATGAATTAAAAGCAAGGGAACTTCACGTACTCTATTTGTCTTTGCTCGGAATGCAGATTGATACGGCAAAGCTGAACGCTCTTACCAAACTGCAGACAAACATTTCGAAAAAGTTTAACGATTTCAGAGCGGTTATCGGCAAAAAGAATTACAGCGATAACGAAGTTGAAGATGTACTGAAAACATCCAAAGACAATAAAATGCTTCAAGATATCTGGACTGCACAGAAAAAAATCGGTCAGATTGTAAAAGACGATATGCTCAAGATTGTCAAAATGAGAAACGATATAGCTAAGGAACTCGGCTACAAGAATTATCACGATATGAGTCTCCGCCTCAGCGACCAGGACCCCGATGACATAAGTAAATTATTCGATGAATTGGATGTCCTTACAAAAGATGTTTTTGCAAAAGAAAAAGCAACTATGGACTCCGTGCTTGCCGCCGGGTGCAATATCAAAACAAAAGAACTTATGCCCTGGCACTATCAGAACAGATTTTTCCAGGAAGCACCGAAGATTTATAACATAGATTTAGACGGATACTTCAAAAACGTTGACATCGTAAAAACAGCCGAAGAATTCTACAAAGGCTTAGGTCTGCCGATAGATGATATGGTAGCAAAAAGCGATTTGTTCGAAAAACCGAATAAATGCCAGCATGCATTCTGCATTAATATTGACAGAGATGCACTCGATACACGTGTACTCTGCAACATCAAACCGACCAACCGCTGGATGGAAACTATGTTACACGAGTTCGGTCATGCACTCTACGAAAAACATTATGACAAAACCTTACCATGGATGCTGAAACAGCCCGCACATACATTTACTACTGAAGCAATTGCGATGATGTTCGGAAGACTTGCTTCGAACCCGCAATGGATGCAGGATAACATTAAAATATCAGCCGAGGAGCAAA
The DNA here is from genome assembly GCA_041666585.1 of Bacteroidota bacterium. Lineage (GTDB taxonomy): Bacteria > Bacteroidota > Ignavibacteria > Kapaibacteriales > UBA2268 > JBAYGQ01. The sequence goes on along the minus strand of JBAYGQ010000257.1, from coordinate 888 downwards.
AGAAAATAGCAGACGCAACCAACAAATCTTTGCGTTTACAGCAGTTGGTATTCAGCCGCTGGTCTCAGGTTATGTACCGTTTCGAAAAAAGTATGTATGAAAATCCAGACCAGGATCTTAATAAACTTTGGTGGGACTTAGCAGAAAAATATCAGATGATTAAACGCCCCGAAGGCAGAAACGAACCTGATTGGGCAACTAAAATACATATAGTTACATCACCTTGCTACTACCACAATTATCATTTGGGTGAACTGCTTGCATCTCAGCTTTATTTCACAATTGCAGATAAAGTATTACATCAGAAAGACGCAAACAATCTCAGCTTTACGGGTAAACCGGAAGTAGGAAAATTCTTAAAAGAAAACGTTTTCGGTGTAGGCGACAAATATTATTGGAACGATATGATTGAAAAAGCCACAGGCGAAAAACTAACAGCCAAATATTATGCAAAGCAATTTGTGAAATAAAAAAGCTGTAATCTATAAAAATAAAAAGGACTCCACCGGTAAAGCGGAGTCCTTTTTTTTTATGTTTTGAAACATTAAAAATGAAAACTATTGATTTGAAAATTTTGCAAAATAATCATCAATTTCTTCTTCATTTCTTTCTAGATTTTTTTAACTTCGGTTTAATTGTAGCAGAATTAAACTGAACAATTTTTACCCAGTTAATTTCCCCATTATCATTACAAAATTCATCCATAGCTGTTGATTAAGAATCAATTTCCAGATCTGCTATAGCCCTAGAAATAATATCATACCATTTAATATTTTCTGAAATTAAATCTACGATTGATTCAATTTCTTTTAATGTTAATTTCCTCTCAATTTCATCAAGGGCAACGGTTTGAATATCATTATAGTCCAGTTGATAAAAAATTTTATT
>JBAYGQ010000256.1:0-4791 GCA_041666585.1 Bacteroidota bacterium | reverse complement strand
GCCGTAGTATTCGGTATTATTAAGAGCAATAAGAGTGCTTGTCGAATGAGTGGCAAGAAAAGCCATCATAGGCAAGGTCGGGTGCAGAGTCAGGTTGCCTGCCCAATCGTAAGGTTTGCTGACCAAGGGCAGATAATATTCATCGGAAAGACAGACACCGATATAATTACCCGAATTTTGAACAGCAATAAAAGCGGCTACCGTGCCTTCAAGATTGATTTGTACATCGGTTATTTTGCTGTAAGATTCAGTTATCTGCTCATCATTTTTAAAGACCTCCCAGCTTGTTCCGTTATAAGCGGCATAGAGCATTTTTCCGTCATTCCAAAAGCCGATTGGTGTGATGTTAGGATACGGTGGGCTTTCCCATCCGTTGATATTTATTACAAGGCTGTTGCCGCGATAGCCCATGAATGCAAAACCTGTACCGTTAGAATTTAAAAAAAGACTGCCGAAGCGGTTGAAGACTGATATTTTGCGGCGGGGGAGTTCGATAACTTCATTTTGTCCCTGTAAATAGGAATAGACCAATGCCTTGGAATCCTGTGAAAATCTTATTTCGCAGACACTGTCGGCAGAAAGTGGAACAATCGTATCGTTGGTAACAAGGTTCCATTGCACATTATCATGACCGAAGAAAGCCCAACGGTTGCCGTCGGGAGAAAATGTCAAGTGGCTCAGGTCTGTATAAACATCTGAATGTTTGCCGTCAATAACCAATTTGTAAGTATTCTGGTAAGGTGCGGTAAGAGCCCACCAATGGTGGGTTGAATCAAGACCGAAAGAAATAATTTCTTCCGGTCCGTCGAGCAGTAAATAATCTTTACATTTATCTGCATAAAGTTGATTTGGCAAAAGTACTGTAAGAACAGCGAATGCTAATAACAGATAAAATTTAGTCACAGGGGCTTTCTAAAAAATAAAAATACTCTCCGTTATTAATAAAGACGGAGTAAAGAAATTTAGATTTGTCAGTTTAAGTCTTTTTTTTCGTTTTATCGGGCGTAAGCACAACAGAAAGAAATTTCCCTTCCGACCTGATGGTCTGGTCGAGCTTTGCAATATCACTGAGAGCGGCAACGAAGCGTTCTAACAGTTGTAGTCCGATTTCCTGATGAATTATTTCGCGTCCGCGAAACATAACAGTGGCTTTAACTTTATGACCTTCCTCAATAAATTCGCGTGCATGCCTTGTTTTAAAGTTAAAGTCGTGAACATCTGTCCTCCATTTAAATCGAATTTCTTTCATTAATTGTTGAACCTGATGTTTCCTCTGAGATTTTTCTCTTTTGTGCTGTTCGTAAGAAAATTTTCCGTAATCAATAATTTTGCATACGGGCGGAACAGCCTGCGGGGCGATTTCCACAAGGTCTAATTCTTTTTCTTCAGCTCTTCTGATTGCTTCGTTACGAGTCATAACACCGAGCATTTTACCTTCTTCGTCAACCACGCGAAGCTCACGCGCATTGATTTCGTAATTTACTCTATGTTTGTTAGCATTATCGGGTTTAAACTCTCTTGTTGCGGGAGTAAAATGTGCGTAATAAACTAATCTCAAATACTACCTTTATTTGTGAATAATAAAATAATTCAACTACAAATATAAAATTTTTATGTGAATAATAAAATTAATTAATTATTTTCTGAATTTATTCAATTTTCAAAAGTTAACTAATTTCTAAATCACAACGGCTGAAGTTTGATTCTATTTTAATTTAATAATGATTATTTTACTTGAATAAATGGAAATTTTTTCTTAATTTTTCATATATGTTTTTTGATAGGATAAATTTTATACGGAATTTTCCGTTGAGAAAGGAGTAAATCTTCAGTCTTTATATTGAAAAACAATTAAACATTTTCGATTTTAACCATCCGAACTACGAGCGGCAGGAAACAAGTGTGCTGAACGGACGCGTTCTTATCCTTAACCAAAGCTTTGAACCTATCAGCGTTTGCAGTGCCAGAAAAGCCCTCTGTCTGATTTATCTTACTAAAGCCGAAATGATAGCCAAAGAAGAAAACCGTTATATTCGCTCTGTTAGCTTAAAAATGCCCTATCCGAGTGTAATCCGTTTAGCAAGGTACATCAGGGTTCCTTATAAAAAAATCGAGTTGTCCCGCCGGAACATTATGCGCCGCGACGGCTTCAGATGCCAGTATTGCGGAGCAAAAACCAAAGAGCTAACAATAGACCACATCATTCCTAAATCACGCGGAGGCTACGATTCATGGGATAATCTTGTTACCGCCTGCAAAGTATGCAATAACAAGAAAGGTAGCCGCACACCCGAAGAGTCAGGTTTAGCTTTAATTAAGAAGCCCAGAAGACCGCACCATATCTTGTTTATAACCCAGTATATGGGCAAAGTGGATGATAAATGGAAACCCTTCCTTTTTATGGATTAGTTCATAAAGTTCATAAAGTTTATAAAGTGAAAACAAGAACCACTCTTGTTCCGAAGCTCCTGCTTCGGGACAATCTTCTATTTTCTATTTCACTCTTCTATATTCTAAAACCTGGGGCAGGGGGTTTCTCTTATTCTTAAACTTTGCAAAACTCAATCTAAGTTTTCTTATACTAACATACTAGGTAAATAAGTTTTTTTATTTAGAGTAAATATATTCTGTTTTCCCATAAGGTTCGTTCATTTTATCAAAATAAATACGCTCAATCAAATTCCCGTAATAGTCATATTTGTAAGTACTTCTCTGAGCTCCTACCTCATTATTACGATAAATATAAAAAATCTCTTCAATTTTATTTCCATTTGAATCATATATGTATTTATAATTAACCGTACCGTCATCGCTGAAATCAACTTGTTCAATCACATTTCCCCTTGAATCATATTTATAAGAAATAAAACGAGGAGGAGACCAATCAAAGTTATAGAATTTATATTCTATTAAAATTCCTTTATCATTATATTTATTAATTTCTCCTCCACAAAGTGAGCCCTCTGTGTTGTAGTTCAATCGTTCAATCACATTTCCCTTTGAATCATATTTGTATGTATTTTTGCTTGTAAAAATACTGTTCTCCCGATATTCTTTTACTTCAATTTGATTACCTTTTTGATCATATTTGTAAACATATTTGACTGTTATAGAACCGTCATAACAATACCAAATTTCTTCAGTCAAGAACCCGTTATCATTATATTTATAGGTTTCCTTGACCCAAATAGATGCTCTGCACGGTACAGCACGTTTTGAGGACTCTTCTGCTAAGCATCGTATTGTCTCAATCAATTGCCCTATTTTGTTGTAATTATAAACATAATATTTAATTCTTGATTCAACATCCGGTTCACCAAACTTATACTTGTAATGAAATTCAGTACAAGATTTGAAACCCCCTTTTACTTTTTCTTTTGAATACAAGCCAGAAATTTGTATGACAAAAATTATTAATACAAATATTATGAAAGTTTTTTTCATTTTAATGTCCAGTCATTTTTTTATTTAGAGTAAATATATTCTAATTTATAAGAAGGCTCATCTAATTCGTCGTAACCAACTTCTTCAATTAAATTGCCTATTTGATCGCATTTGTAAATGGTTTTTTTTATACCATTACCATAAAAATAAGCTGTTTCTTCAATTATATGCCCTTTCTCATCGGTTATATATTTATTATAGCATTCAATTGAATCATTATTTTTGCAGAAAAATCTTTCAAACATAAACCCTTTAGAATCATATTTGAAAATAAATTTATCTCCAATACCCCAAGAATAATATTCAATATTTTCTATCAATCTGCCATTTTCATTGTATTTATAACTTTGTTTATATATTGCCTCGCCTTGAGGGTTATAGGTTATTTGTTCGATACGATTTCCCCTTGAATCATATTTATTTTTATATTTAGAAAAAAAACCGTCTTGGGAAGTAGTGAAGTCCTCACATTCGGTAATATAACCGTTTAAATCGAATTTAAAACTCAAATATTTTCTTTTAGAATTTATATCTACCTCTCCAAATTTATAATTATATACATAGATAGTGCACTTTTTATAATTGCCATTTACTTTTTTGTATTGACCGTCTATACTAATATAAAAAGTTACGAAACGATTTGCACTAAATAAATTTTCACCTAATAATATAAATAATAAAATGAAAATGAAAATAATTTTGCGTTTCATACCCAACCTTATATAAATAACAAACATTATAATCTAAGTTAAAATATTGTAAATATACAAAATAATTTAAGGGTTGTCAAGTAAATTATCTTAAATTTTGAATAATTTCTTGACTATTTGTATCTTCAAATCTTTTTTTGATTATTATAAGCCTATTTTTATCATTTTCCAACTCTTTTAATCTTCTGCTAATGCCACCCCTAGCATTTTGGATAACAGTTTCCATATTCGGAGAAACAACAATGATTTTTCTGTATTTATTTTTATCGAACCAATCAATTATTCTTAAATTAATAGCATTATCTCCAAATCCATAACCAATGATTATCAAGTATTTTGTTTTATTTAATAAACGATAAAAATTATCCATCATATCTAAAAATATGCCATAATTATAGTCTAAATATTTATCGTTTATGCCAGTTAGAAATAAAGGAGTTCCTTTAGCTGAAATTTGACATATCCCGTCATCAAATACCTTAGGAAAATCATCTAACTTTTTATTTATTTTGCCAATCTTTTGTTTGTAAATGACTTTGTGTTTATAAAAATCAAACCAATGCCAGTCTAATGAACCATGTAATTTAAGGAATTTTATTCCGTTGTTACGTCTTAAATACTTATTTTTCCAGTATTG